>JAILLM010000123.1 GCA_024693165.1 Bacilli bacterium
AGAATAAGGAATATATAAAACCTTATGAAAAATTAGTTCAAGAAACAATTAATTCATTTGATTATATTTATATAAAATTTAAATTTGACTCAATAAAAAATAATAAAGAATTAGTTGGAATTCCAACTACTGCATGTGCTAGTTTAGTTCCATATACTAACGTAGGAAGAATCGTTTTAATATATAGATATTGTGAAAATGATCCAAGTTGTAATAAACATGAAGAACCTGAATATTTATCAGAAATGACATTCAAAAAACCCTTCGTGTCAGAAATATTAGATGAACATGGAATAACTGTTACTCATGAGTATTCTGGTGGATATAGTGTCCATAATGGTCTTTTTTATCATACATATAGATATGATATTGAATTTGATGCTAGTTCAATTATTGATAAACTTATTAATACTTATGATCAAAAATCAAAAAGACTTAGATAAATAATAAAAGCACTAATTAGTGCTTTTTAATTTGTTTAATAATTTAATACATGCATTGTAAGTTTCATTATATGCTCTTTCAAAATCTCTTGTATACCAAGGATCATCTATTTCATCATCACCTAATAATTCTACTTTTGATGATTCACCAAACATTCTATTTATGTTTCTTAAATTATTATAATCAAATACAAATATATAATCATATTCATTGAATTCACTTTGAGTTATTTGTTTAGCATAATGTCTATCATAAAAAATATTATGATTATCTAATACTTTCTTTATTGGAGAATATATATCATTACCTATTTCTTCAGTTGAAGTTGCTCTTGATTCAATTTGATATTCATTAGTTAAACTTTTAAATATATATTTAGCCATTGGAGATCTACATATATTTCCATGGCATACAAACATTATTTTCTTCATATTATTTAGATATTTCTATCATTGATTCTTTCCATACCGGGTTTGCTTCAACACCAAGTAAATCAGTAATTGTATGAGCAAGATTTGCTAAACCAAAGTCTCCAGTTTTAAATTTAATATTATCTATATTATTACCGTAAATAATAAATGGTACAGGATTAGTTGTATGAGAAGTTTTAACATTACCTTTTTCATCTAACATTTCTTCAGCATTACCATGGTCAGCAAGTACTATTAAAATTGAATTAGTTTCATCTACTGCTTGCATAATTCTTCCAATATTTTCATCTACTGCTTCCATTGATTTTACTGTTGCATCATAATTACCAGTATGACCTACCATATCACCATTTGGAAAGTTACATCTTAAGAAGTCATATTTATTTGATTTAATTGCATCAATAAATTTATCAGTTATTTCATATGATTTCATAGCAGGAGCTTGATCAAATGGAATTATATCAGAATCAACTTTTTCATATGTTTCTAATTCTTCACTAAACTTATCTATTTTGTTTCCATTCCAAAAGTATGTTACATGACCAAACTTTTGAGTTTCAGAAATAGCATATTCATTAATACCATTCTTAACAAGTTCTTCAGTTAATGTATTTGTAATATTTGGAGGAAGTGCTAAGAAGTTTTCAGGTATTTTAAGTTCACTATCATATTGAAGCATACCTGCATAATAAACATTAGGAACTCTTACTCTATCAAAGGCATTAAATTCTTTTTCTGTGAAGGCTCTTGAGATTTCAATTGCTCTATCGCCTCTAAAGTTAAAGAAGATTACTGAGTCTCCATCTTCGATTGTTCCGTTTGTATTTTCTATAACAAATGGATTTAAATATTGATCTATGATATCAGGATTTTCGCTTCTATCAGTTTCAATAGCAATACGTGCTGATTCAAACTTTCTTCCTTCTCCTAATACATGAGTATGCCATCCTCTTTCAACCATACTCCAATCTGCTTCATATCTATCCATAGTGATGTTCATTCTTCCACCACCACTAACTATACGAGCATTAAATGTATCATCATTAAGTTCTTTTATTTTGTTTTCTAACATATCAACATATTCAAGTGCAGATGTTTTAGGAACATCTCTTCCATCTAGAAGAATATGAATACATACATCTTTAGATCCACCATTTTTAGCTTCTTCAAGCATTCTTAATAAATGATTAATATGCGAATGAACTCCGCCATCTGATAAAAGTCCTATAAAATGTAATTTATTATTTTTTGAATATTCAACAGCATCTTTCCAAGTTTTACCTTCAAAAAGTGTTCCATTATTAATTGCATCATTTACAAGTTTTGCACCTTGTGAATATATTTGACCACAACCCATTGCATTGTGACCTACTTCACTATTACCCATATCTTCATCACTAGGTAAACCTACATAAGTTCCATGCGCATGAATTGCAATTGAATTACTCATTATTTTATCTAAATTTGGTGTATTAGCATTCTTAAATGCATTACCATTAACTTTATCAGTTAATCCAACACCATCCATTATTGCTAGTACTATTTGTCTATTCATTATCATCACCATATAAATTATATCATACATAAAATTATTCTATATAAAATACTTATTTTATTTTACAAATAAAAAAACTTATTTAATGAGAATAATCTACATTAAATAAGTCATATATTAAAACGTTAATTCGTATGGATCAGCTTGCGTTCCAGAACCAGATGCCACTTTAACATTAGCTTTTAGTGTAACGAGAATTGAAACATAACCATATTCATATCCTTCAATAGGACCTTTCATAAATTTGCAAGGATAGGTTCCGGTTGCACAACCATATGTATCTGCGAAGATTGGATTACCATAAACACCATCCATCCTAGAATGTTGAAAAAAACCATCATCATCAACAACACCAATATAATAAACCATAACACCATTACTCCACGAAGCATCTGCATTCTTATGTCTTCCTGCAACAAATGTATATTCTAAAAAGTATTTACCTCTTGTTGTTAATTTTGAAAACTCTATTACACTATCATCTTCACCAACATAATTTTTACTTAAATAAACATGACAAGCGGAACTAGATTTACAAGCATTTCTAATACCATTTATCATTTCATCATCTAATGTATCAATAGAAATATCTTCACCCAATGTTTTTATCGATTTAGCAAACTTATTATTATCACCATATGCACGAGCAACATCTTTTAAAACGTGAACAGAATTCTTATATCCAGTTAATCCCCATAAGTGTATTCTTTCATTAGATCTAGATGCAATTGTAACTGTACCATCATCATTAACACTAGTTACAATCCAAAGTGTAGTACTACTTGGATTAACTAAATCAACATCACATTCATCGGTTTCTGCACATCCTGTCAATTTATCATCTAAAGTATAGATATTTTTAGATGGATAATAATGAACATAATTATCTACCTTTAATTTATTATAAATACCATCTTCAGATATACTTGATCCTTTAGAACCATCACCCTTATTAGTATAATTAATGCACTCTCCTTCTAATGCTAAAGCAGACTTTAAATTATCATCCGATTCATTATTATATCTTCTTAGCTTATTAACATTGAAATTTTCATCATTATATAATGCAGGTCCAATTATATAATTCTTATCATATAAAACAATATAATATTTAGGAACATTATTTATATTTGTATAAAGAACATATCCATTATAATCACCTGTATTAGATAAATTTAAATCATTCTTTATATTATAAATAACACACGATTGTAATGAAGAATTATTTAATTCTTCATCAAAACGTACTTTAATAGAACTATCATATGTTTTAGTTGCAAACTCTATAAATGTCTTTTTTCTAGCAGACTCTAAACTATCAAGTATTGCAGGTATAGTTATTAACATAATAATAGCTAAGATAACTATTACTGCTAGTAACTCTACTAAAGTAAACCCCTTAAAGATTTTCTTTAAACTATTCTTTCTTTTCTTTTTCTTACAACTCTTTTTCATAAACTCACACCCTATTCTTTTTATATCAAATAATACTCTTCTCCATGATCAAATGTATCAATACCTTCGTACTTCTTAACTTTAGAAATTACAAAATAAGTAATCGGAGTAAATAAGATTTCTAATCCTACTTTAAAGAAGAAAGCATTAATCATTACATGAAGTAACGCATCATTTGAGATAGTTCCAAACATTGCAAATGGAAAGAAGATAATACAATCTAATGCTTCCCCTACTATGGTAGATCCGATTGTTCTTATAAATAAGAACTTACCATTAGTTGCAACTTTAAGTTTTGATAATACAATTGCATTAGCAAGTGATCCTGCTAAGAAAGATGCAAAACATGCAAGTAAAACTCTTGGTGTATTACCTAATATATTTTCTAAATCAGATTGAAATATAAACTCTTTTGATGGAGGAAGTGCAATTGTAATAGCAAAGAATATTACTACAATTAAATTACACATAAAACTCATCCATGTAACAAATCTTGCTTTTTTATAACCATAAACTTCTGTAAATACATCATCAAGTATGTAAGTAACTGGATATATCATATTTGATGCTGCAAATATAAGTCCGAATACTTGAACAGTTTTAACAACTATTATGTTTGATACTATTAAACAAGTTATATTTATTAAAACTAATACTATATATAATCCGGAATATGTTAATCTTTTTTCTTTTTCTTACAACTCTTTTTCATAAACTCACACCCTATTCTTTTTATATCAAATAATACTCTTCTC
>JAILLM010000125.1 GCA_024693165.1 Bacilli bacterium
AAATCAACTAGATTTCTATTATAAATCTATGTTAAAGGTTTTAATAAAACTTAATAAAAAAGATGATACTATCAAATTAACTGAAAATTATTTATCTTATGTAAAAGAAAATGAATTAGATCAACAAGAGTATTTAAAACAAGAATATAATAATTTTAAAAGTAATATTAACCAAGATAATAAGATAAAATCTAGAAAACTAAAAAAGTAATAGTTCAGTTCAACTATTACTTTTTATTTTACTTTGTTTAGTTCATCATAATGTTTATCAAAACTTGTTAAAAATTCATTAATCTCACCAGGTAATGTAAGATGAGAAAAACTAATTCTTATAGTAGTCTTACTTCTAGCATCATCATGATACATAGCCTCAATTGCAACTGATGGTTTTCCACTTGCACAAGCAGTATTACTTGAAACATATACTTCATCTTTCTCTAAAGCGTGTAAGAATGTTTCAGGCTTAATTGTCATTAAACTTACATTTAAAATATGAGGAATACAATACTTAGAAGTATTAATTTTAATTCCATCATAATCATTTAAATGGTCAATTACTTTATCTCTATATTTTCTAATCATTTCTTCTTTTTTAGGTAAATCTTTTAAAGCAAGTCTTAATGCTTTTGCAAAAGATACAACTAATGGAAGTGGTACAGTTCCAGGTTTCAATTCCCCATCATGTGCACCAAACATAATAGGAGTTAATCTTAAATTCTTATTAATATATAAAAGACCAATTCCCATAGGACCATATATCTTATTTGATGAAACAGTAGCCATATCTACATCGTCAATTCTCATAGCAACTTTACCAATTGCTTGAGTCATATCTGAATGGAATATAACATTAGGATTTTGTTTTCTAATAACTTGTCTAATTGATTTTAGTGGTTGTCTTACTCCGGTTTCAGAGTTAACTGCACTAATACTTACAAGTATAGTTTCAGGAGTGACTTTATTTTTTAAATCATCAAAATCAATTAAACCTTCATTTGTAACATCTACATAATCAATATAGAATCCAGCCTTCTCTAAGTGTTTACATATACCTAACATTGAAGGATGTTCCAACTTAGAAACACAAATTCTATTACCATATCTTTTATAACTTAAGCAAGCTCCCATGATAGCTATATTATTTGCTTCACTAGAACCACTTGTATAAACAAATTCATTCTTCTCTATTCCTAAAAGGTCAGCTATTTGTTGATTAGCATTTTCTAGAAGTTCTCTAGATTTACCACCATAACTATGTAAGCTTTCAGGATTACCAAAAAAATCTTCAGTAACTTTATTATAACTATCCAACACTTCAGGTAACACTGGAGTAGCCGCTGCATAATCTAAATAAACCATTTCAAAACCTCCTATTTAACATTTTCATTTCTATAGGCTTCAAGTAGTCTTTGTTGAATACCAGGTTCAACAACATTAATAGATTTAATAGCTTCAGTTAAAGCAGCATTAAATTCTCCTTTAAAGAATAATCTTTCAGCCTTACTTAAACCATTATCTATATTAGAATTAATTGCTCTATATCTATTACCGTATACAATTGCACTTTCAGCCATAGACGCCGTCTTAACAGTATTAATTGAAGTTTGTACTACCTTTAAAGATAAATCTCTAGCAGTATCAACTCTCATATTTAATACTTTAATTGAAATAGGTTTTTTCTCTAATTCTAAAGCCATTTCTCTAATTGAATCAACAGCTTCTTCATATTGTATCATATAAGAATTAGGAATTACAGGAAGTTTATAAGATAAGATATGTTCTCTTGCTTGTCTCATAAGATTCTTAATTTCATCTTTTTGTTCATGAGCTCTTACAGCATCTTCATGTAATGAGTCTAAACTTCTTAAAGTATAACTCAACTTATCTTCTGCTTTATTAAGTCTATCATTAATAACTTCCATTTCTTTAGTAAGTTTAGAATAAGCAAAATTCTTACTTCTAAAGTTATTCATTACTACTTCATAAGCTTCAGCGCATTCATTAGCTTCTTTATCAAGTTCACCAATTACTTTAATATCATCATCAGTTAAATCATAAGAATATTTAATTTCTTGAATCTTACTTGAAAGATTTTGAACAATCTTCTTAATTTTTTTTGCTCTTAAAATAACTGATCTAATATATTCATCAAATAACTTCTTAGATATTTTTTCTTTATCAAAGTCACTATATAATTTATCAAAATAATCTAAGATAGTTCTAAGTTCAAATATCGAATCTTCAAGATTAAGAACTTTAAGTCTATCAAATACATCTGCAACTTTCTTCTCAGCTTCTGAAATATTATAATCAAGTTTTAAATAATCTAAGTTATAACCTTCACTAATCATCTTTTGAGATATTTTATTAATATCTTCAATTCTCTTAGGAATCATTTCTGTACCCATAAGAATAATTGAAGGTGCTTCATCAATAACTATTTTTAAATTACCAATAGTATCATCTAAAGCTTTAACAATCTTACCAACTTCAGAATAAACATTATTTTGCATTGCAAGTTCAAATGCACTAAATAATTTATCAGTATTTTCAAATTGTAATTCCAAAGGATTTTGAATCATAGCATAATCTTCTTTATTATTGTTATTATATTGCAAGAAGATAGTTCTATATTCAGTCTTTAACTTTGTAACAATTTCTCTATTCTTTTGTTCAGATAAAGTAATTTCTTTAATTGCATTTAATAAATCATTAGCTTTAGATTTAACAACAAATATATCAAATTCAATTAAAGCAAGTCTTTCATTAATTACTTCATTAGAGCCAACTTTAATTAATTCTTCAGCATCAATTAAATCATCAGTAATCTTTGGAACATCAACATCTTTAATATTTTTAAATAAACTTTTCCAATAATTATATTTTTCTTCAAGTTCTTTATTATTAATTAGAGATTCAACTTTATTAAGTTCTGCAAGTATTGAACCACTAATAATTAAATTCTTATCTCTTTCAAGATTAGTTAAAGTATCTACAAATTGTTTCTTAATCTTTTTCTTAGTAACTAAAATAATTGCAATAATAGCAATTATTACAATAACAACATAAATGATCATTATTAAATTAATAACATTTGCACTCATTTTAGCGGCTCCTTACCTTTATACATTATAACATAATAGCACTAAAAAATAAAAGTAGAGTTACCTCTACTTTTGACAATTAGGGCAATAATAAGTGCCCCTTCCTCCGACTTTAGTTTTTAATATTAAATCACCACATTTAGGACAATTATGTCCTTCTCGATCATGAACTTTTAAATAATTCTGATAAGCTCCGATTACACCTAATTGTGATGTATAACTTCTAATAGTAGTTCCACCTGCTTCATATGCTTTCTTTGTTATTTCATATGAATATTTACAAATAAGTTCACATTCATAAAGTGTAATATCGCATCCTTTTCTAAAAGGATTAATTCCACAAGCAAATAATACTTCATTAGCATAAATATTACCTAATCCATTTATAATAGTTTGATCTAAAAGAATCTCCTTGATAGGTTTATTTAAATTACGAATTTTCTCATATAAATCTTCTTTATTTAAATTCTTATTATCTGGTTCTAAACCTAACCTTTTAATTTCAACAAGATTCATTACTTCACTAGTTATACAAAG
>JAILLM010000132.1 GCA_024693165.1 Bacilli bacterium
CTGATATTGCTTCAAGTGTACTTGCATTTTATTTAAAATACAATTATATTAATATGGCAGATTTTATTACTGAAGAAAGAGATTCTAAATATCTAAATGATATATTAGAAATTATGGATAGTAATATGGATTTAGAGTTAATTGATAATGATTTTGTAGGCTTTATAGAGAAGATAAAAGAGATTCAAAAGAAAAATCTAATTGATGAAGAAATAGATCATATAAAGAAGACTACAGATATTAATGAACAATTAAATCTTTTAGACAAATTAATTAAAACAAAGAAGGATGTGTAACAATGGCAAAACAAGTAAAAGAAATTAAAACATTTGACGAAAGAAAAGCAGAATTAATTGAATTAGGACAAAAGAAAGGCTTTATTACATTTGAAGAATTAGCAGATGCCTTAAAAGGCCTTGAAATGGACTCTGATTCATTAGATTCTTTATATAATGCATTAGTAGATGCAGGAATTAATGTAGTAACTAAAGAAGAAGCTGAAAGCTCAGAGGGTGGAGATGCTAAAGCTGAAGAAGTAGTTATTTTAAATGATGAAGATTTAGTAAAAGACGTTAATATTAATGACCCAGTACGTATGTACTTAAAAGAAATTGGACGTAAATCATTATTAACTCCAGCAGAAGAAGCTGACCTTTCTATTAGAGCTGCTGAAGGTGATGAAGCTGCTAAAAATCAATTAGCTGAAGCTAACTTACGTTTAGTAGTTTCAATTGCTAAAAGATATGTTGGTAGAGGTTTATTATTCTTAGACTTAATCCAAGAAGGTAATATTGGTTTATTAAAAGCAGTAGAAAAATTCGACTTTGGTAAAGGATTTAAATTCTCTACATATGCAACTTGGTGGATTAGACAAGCAATTACTCGTGCTTTAGCTGATCAAGCTCGTACTATTCGTGTACCAGTTCATATGGTTGAAACTATTAATAAAATGTCTCGTATTCAAAGACAATTAACTCTTGAATTAAATAGAGAACCAAGCGATGAAGAAATCGCTAAGAAAATGGGTATTGGTGTAGATAAAGTTAGAGAAGTTATGAAGATTAGTCAAGATCCAGTTTCTCTAGAAACTCCAATTGGTGAAGAAGACGATTCACATTTAGGTGATTTCGTAGAAGATAAAAATACTTTATCTCCAGAAGAATATGCAACTAATGAAATCTTAAAAGAAGAAATTAGAAACGTATTAAAAACTTTACAACCAAGAGAACAACAAGTTCTTGAATTAAGATTTGGACTTATAGATGGAACTTGCTACACACTTGAAGAGGTTGGTAAGAAATTTAACGTTACTCGTGAACGTATTAGACAAATTGAAGCTAAAGCTTTAAGAAAACTTAGACACCCTTCAAGAGCTAAAAAATTAAAAGACTTTATGGTGGAATAATGATTAGCAATAGACTTAAATCTTTAGCAAAGTATTTTGATAAAGATGATAAAGTAATTGATATTGGATGTGATCATGCTTTACTAGATATCTATTTAATTGAAGAAGGTATCTTAAAAAACATGATTGTATCTGATATACATGAAAAAGCTTTACAACAAGGAATTGATAACATTAAGTTACATAAACTTGAAAAAAGAATTGAAACAAGATTAGGCAACGGATTAGAAGTTTTAAATGAAAATGATGATATAGATACTGTACTTATCTCGGGAATGGGGACTTCAACTATTATTGATATTTTAGATGGAAGTATATTTCCTCTAGGACCTACTAAGAAACTAAAAAAATTAGTAATTCAATCTAACAATGATCATGATATCTTGAGACACGAAATAGCTAAGGAAGCCGGATTTGAAATTACTAACGAAGAATTTTTTATTGATAATAAAAAGGCTTATATAAATATAGTTTTTGAAAAAAATAAAAAATTCAAATTGATTAATTACAATAAAAAAGATATTAAGTATGGTCCATTTTTAAAGAGTAATATTGATTATTTAAATTATCGTGAAGAATATGTAAAAAAAATATTGGATAAAGTTCCTAAAAATAAAATAATTATTAGATATATATTAAACAAAGAACTTAAAGACATAAATAGATTTAAAAAGAATATAAAATAATATTCTTTTTTTAGAAAGAGTGATTATATGGACACTAAACATATTAGAAATTTTAGTATTATTGCTCATATAGATCATGGAAAAAGTACACTTGCTGATAGAATTCTTGAAATTACTGGAGCAGTTTCAGAACATGATATGAAAGCACAAATATTAGATTCTATGGATCTTGAAAGAGAACGTGGAATTACTATTAAGTTAAATGCTGTAGAGTTGAATTATAAATATAATGGTGAAGATTATTTACTTCACTTAATAGATACTCCGGGACATGTTGACTTTTCTTATGAGGTATCTCGTAGTTTGGCAGCTTGTGAAGGAGCAATTCTAATTGTAGATGCTGCTCAAGGAATTGAAGCACAAACTTTAGCAAACCTTTATCTTGCTTTAGGTAATGATTTAACAATTATTCCAGTAATTAATAAAATAGATTTACCTAATGCTGATATTCCAAAAAGAATGGAAGAGTTAACTAATATATTAGGATTTAGAGAAGATGAAGTTCTTAAGTGTTCTGCTAAAACTGGTGAGGGTGTTAAAGAAATTATTGATGCAATTGTTGAACGAATTAATCCTCCAAGAGAGAGTGAAGATGATAAAACAAGAGCAATGATCTTTGACTCATATTTTGATCCATATAGAGGTGTTATTGCATCAGTAAGAGTATTTGATGGTGCTATTAAATTACACGATAAAATCAAAATGATGGAAACTGGTAAAACATATGAAGTTATTGATTTAGGTGTTAATACTCCTGTAAGAAAGAGTTTAAAAGAATTAACTGTAGGTGATGTAGGCTGGATTGATGCATCAATTAAAACTATTGATTCTGTTAAAGTAGGTGACACAATTACTACTTTATCTCATGAAGCGCATCATCCACTTCCTGGTTATAAACCAATGAAACCAATGGTTTATTCTGGTTTATTTCCAATTGAACCTAATAAGTTTGATGCCCTTAAAGAAGCATTAGAAAAACTTAAACTTAATGATGCTTCTTTATCATTTGAACCTGAAACGAGTGAAGCTTTAGGTTTTGGATTTAGATGTGGTTTCTTAGGACTTCTTCATATGGACGTTATTGAAGAAAGATTAAGAAGAGAATTTGATTTAGATATTATTACTACAAGTCCTTCGGTAATTTATGAAGTAACTCAAAATGATGGTAGCGAACTTATTATAGATTCACCATCTAAATTACCTGATAGAACATTTATAAAAGAAATAAGAGAACCTTATATTAGAACTAATATTTTTGTTCCTTCTGAATATATCGGAGCTATTATGGAATTATGCCAAGATAAACGTGGTATTTATAAAGATATGGAATATATTAATTCAGAAAGAGTAACAATTCATTATGAGATTCCTTTATCTGAAATAGTATATGATTTCTTTGATAGATTAAAATCTAGTACAAAAGGATATGCATCATTTGATTATGAATTAATTGGATATAAACCAAGTCCATTAGTTAAGATGGATATACTTATTAATGGTGAACCTGTTGATGCTTTATCTATGATCGTTCATAAAGATTTTGCATATCAAAGAGGTAAAAAGATTGTTGAAGATTTAAAGAAAATTATTCCAAGACAATTATTCCAAGTCCCACTTCAAGCATCTGTTGGATCTAAAGTTATTGCTCGTGAGACTATTAGTCAAATGAGAAAAAATGTACTTGCTAAATGTTATGGTGGAGATATATCAAGAAAGAGAAAACTTCTAGAAAAACAAAAAGAAGGTAAAAAGAAAATGAAAGTTATTGGTAGAGTAGAAATACCTCCTGAGGCTTTCCTTGCAGTATTAAAAACAGATAAGAATTAATGAAGTATAGTTTATACTTCATTTTTTTGTTATAATTAATTTGGTGATAATAATGAAAAAGAAAATAATAATTGGTGTTTGTTGTGCAGTTATTTTATTATTAGTTATTTTAATGATTAGTGGATTATTTTCAAAGAAGAAAAACTTAGAAGATGAATATTTAAAAATCTTAGATAATAGAAGTTTTGTAC
>JAILLM010000142.1 GCA_024693165.1 Bacilli bacterium
TATATATTTGATAAAATGTATTTGATGTAATAAGCCTTTATTTAATTGTTAAATTAAACTATCAAGAGGTAATAATTATGACATCTTTTATTTATAAAAGAAATTTGAAAAATAAATCTCTAAATTTTATGATTAAAGAAAGAAACTTGGACGGAAGCTTAACCGTAGAAGCATCCCTTGCAATGCCTTTATTTATATTTATGATAGTCGGGATGCTATCATTATTTGATTTTTATAATACAAAAATAAATATTCAAAAATCAATGTATGATATTTCTTATGAATATGCAACAACCCAAAAGAAGACATTATCTTATGTAACAAGTATAGAAAATAAAGCTGTAATTAAATGGGACGATGAGAAGGATATAACTTATGCATTGATTTATAAGCAGGTTCCCTTTGTATATTCCCCATTGAAATTATTTAACTTATATATACCGATGCAAGTTAACGATTATTCAGGCGAAAGCATGATTCCAAGTGAAACTGCCGAAGAATATGTATATATCACAAATAATCCTACTGTATATCACTCAAATGTTAATTGCCCGTATCTTTCTCCAAACGTGGAATGTATATCATTTATGGATATAAATACAAAAAGAAACAAATCGGGTGCTAAGTATTATCCTTGTGAGACTTGTTTAAATGGGAGTATACCGTTTGGTTTGTTAAATGTTTATATTACACCTTACGGGACCAGATATCATAAGGATTCAAAATGCTCGCAAATATACAGGAATGTAAGAAAAGTCAAAAAATGTTTTGTTACAAATCTAAGGCCCTGTGGCAAGTGTTATAAATGATTAACTTATAGTAGTATGAAAGGCTTTATATATGGGTGATTTAGGACAATATATAAAAGTAGTTATATATATGATGGCGGGTTTAATTCTTGTATATAGTAGCTATGAAGATATCAAAAAAATGAAGATTAATATAATTCCGTTATTTGTTGCATCGGTTGTTTTTTCGATTACTATTTTTGTTATTGACAGAGATATGCCTATGTTTACATTTTTCATTCCGGTATCAATTTTGTTTTTATTAAGTGTAATTTCAGGTAATCAGATTGGAATAGGAGATGGATTTGCTATTATGATAATAGGTGCAGCAGGCGGTCTAAGCTTACAATTATCCAGTTTATTTATTTCAATTTTAATTGCATTTTTTTATTCAATATATATTTTATTGATTAAACATAAAGGTAAAAATTATAGTTTTCCGTTTTTACCGTTTATAACGATAGGATATTTTGTTTCAATTGCTGAAAAATTAATATCTTATTAATTGATAGTGTAAAGTCACCTATGGAAAAATGAGTCAATAAAAAAAAGGCTCAAACGAACCTTGAAAATGTATATATTGATGAGAGGTTTAATTATGGATAAAAAGATTATGTTTTTTCCTGAAAATATGAATATATTTATTAAATGTCTAAAAGATGAAGTGTTAAAAGATGCAGCCTTAAAAGATGCAGCCTTAAAAAATTTAATCTTAAAAGATTCAACTCTAAAAGATGCAGAATCGGAAGATGAGGATTTGAAAAGAGAACTTCTTAAAAAAGAAGATAACCCACCCCCGGGAACTTATAGGCCTGCATCAATAACCGTAGAGGCTGTATTTACAACAATCATAATACTTGGGATAATATTTTCATTGCTGATTATTATTTTTTCGATTCATGATAAGCTTATTATTGACAGTCTTACAAATCAGGAATTGTTTATAAAAGAGAATAATGATGATTTTAAAGAACATATATCAAACCAAATGTTATTTTTAGAGATTAGGGAAACTAATATTAAGGATAATAATTTGCTGATAGTTGTTTCTGTTAAGGCTAAAACAAAAATTAATATTCCGATTGTAAATAATTATATAAATAAAGTTGTGTCAGTGAAAAGAAAAGTGAGTTTGGCAACCGTAAAGCCGGAATATATGATTAAACGAAATAAAGATGGGAGTTAATTATTATGAATAATGAGGAAAAATCAGATTTATTTGTATTTAAAAAAATGGATTCAAAATCTAATGAAACAGATGATATAAAAGAATCATTTAGTACAAACACAGAACCGGGTTTTTATGATGTTCAATTCAATATTCCGGATCCCGGTTCAGAGGAAATATCAAAAAGAAACTTTGAAACAACAGATAATAAAGAATTAAATAATAATCTAACTTCTGGATTGGCTTCAAAACAAATTAAAAACAGTATAAATATATCCTCAAAAGCGCCGAAAATAAAGTCAGATAGGCAAAACAAAAAAAATAACGGTAAAAAATACAATATTTCATATGATTCAAAATCAAGAAAAGTGGATTTGATAATTCCTGAAAGCTCAATAGACAAATTCTCTTTTAATATGCTTAAATCAAATACCATAAAGGGAACTTTTGCTTTTAAAGAAAGTTTTTTGGATATGAATATGGTTTTGGAATATGATACTGTAGGCTATAAGCCTTTA
>JAILLM010000011.1 GCA_024693165.1 Bacilli bacterium
TTATTTAATTTAACAAATAAATTGTAATTTCTTTTACCATATAAAAGGTCTCTTAATTGAACAATATTCTTTTTAAAATTATTATCACTAATATTTCCTTCTTCAATAACTTTATCAATTATGGAATCTGGAACATCACATAAATTATCCATATCTTTTTCAAGCATATCTGCGATAGATACCATATTAATACCATTAAACATAATATCTTCTTGATTTGCAAAGGAAGTATTTTTTCTTTTGAATTCAATTAACTTGTATAAAAGTTCCTTTCCTTCATCCATAATATCACCCTTTTTATTTCTTCAACTATCTTGATTTAACTTCAATTTCTTTATAATTTAATAAATCTATATTGTGGTATTCATTTATTAAACCTGAAATAAGTTCTTTATACTTATCTTTTAATTCAAAATTAGCATTAGTTTCATAATCTTTAACTTTATTCTTTAACAGATAAGCAATCATAGCTTTCTTTTTATCCTTTAATTCATCAAATTCTTCTTGAGAAGAAGCGTTAGTAACAACTATCTCTTCAAAATCATATGTCGTATTAGTAAGATTTGACATTTCTAAATTAAATATTCTATTAGCCTCAGCAATGACACTTCTCATATCATCGAATGTATATTCTTGCAATACTCTATGAATACGTGATAAATGTTCAACAGAATCTTCCTTAGAACCATTAATATATTTATTAAACTCTTGACCTAGAATCATACCAATAAGTACATTCTCAACAACTTCAGGAGTCTTACCAATTTCTTTTGCTATATCTTTAGAATATGATGTTAAAAAATTCAAATCTACTTTTATTTTATTTCTAGTAATGTAATCTTTAATTGCTTCTTTAATATCACCATAACCATTAACTTCATTATAAATATATGTTACAGTTTCACTAATCTCAGGATCTAATACTCTTGCTTTAACATTATAATCAGCTAAATATTTTTCTACTTCAATTTTTTCACTATTATTTAAACCTAATGAATCAACAAACATTCTTAAACCTGATATATCAGTAAATAAATCATGTTTTTTATTTATACTAGTAAAAAAATTTTTATAATATTCATATTTATTAATATCAATTTCAGAACTTTTAATTCTACGATTATTTAATTCAATATAATCCTTTATCTTTCTAAATAAATCGTCTAATCCTTCATCACTTTTTAAATTAAAATCACTTTTTCCAAATCCAATTATTTCAATAAGTTTATTTTTAGTGGTAGTTGTAGAGTTAATTATGTCATCAAGTGTCAAAGCATCTAAGTTTGAATGAAATTCTTTTTGAAGTCTATCAAGTGATTCAGACTTAATCTTATCAACTTGAACTCCTAAACCTTCAATTCTTTTATTAATTTCATCTAAAATTATATTTAGACTTTTACTCTCCATAATAACCACTTTCCTACTATAAAAAGTATAACATAATACATTTGTTTTAATCAAGAAAATCTCTACTTTTATTGAGGACAAAATAGTTTTATGATAAACTTTAAAGGTAAGGAAGTGAATATATGAATTCATCAATAAAAATATTTGACGAAAACAATAATCTAAGTGATGACTTCAATGAAACAGTTGAACTAGTTTTAATGGGTATTCACGGAGATAAATATTATGATGTAGATGAAGATCTACAAGATACAAGACTACTTAAAACAATCAAAGATGAAGATGTTAACCCTAAAAAGGTTTCAAATAAAAACGAAAAAGTAGCATTCAAAGATTTTGTTCCTGTATTATTCTTTATAATAATTACAATAATTCTTTGCTATGGAGGATATTATTTCCTAAAAGGATTTGATATCACTAACCTATTTGGAGCTTAATATGAATGAAGATAACATTAAAGTAGAAATCAATCCAGAATACACAATGATGAAAAAACAAGAAAATGGATTATTCTTATCTCAAGAACAAGTTGAAATTCTAGAAGAAAATAATATAGACTTTAGAAAATGTAAAACATTGTCAGAATTAATTTATACAATTGAAATGTATATTAATGATGAAAATTCTGATGTTTTAAACAATCTACTTGACGTATTGCAAGAAAGAAATTACTATCAAAATTACAAATAATTGTTGATAAACAATAAATTAATGGTATAATTTTATTAAATAACAATAATCGGAGGTGGAATATGAAAATTATAATCAGATTAGATAGAGTTATGGCTGACAGAAAAATAAGTCTTAATGAATTAGCACAAAATGTTGGAATAACACCTGCTAATATGAGTAATTTAAAAACAGGAAAAGCAAAGGCTATTAGATTCTCAACATTAGAAAACATCTGCAAAGTACTAAAATGTCAACCTGGGGATATTCTTGAATATGCTGAAGATGAAATGGAAAATTTATTATAATGAGAAAATACTACATAGATTTTGATGGAGTTATATTAGATACTATCCCAGTATATAAACTAATATACTCAAGATATAAACTAGAAAATGAAAATAACTTATTCAGATATTTAAATATATCTGATGTTTTTTCTAAAAAAAGGCAAATTAATAATTCTTTAGATGTTCTTAGAGAATTACAAGATAAAGTTGAAATAAAAATATTAACCAAAGTTAATAATGATTATGAAGCCAGAGTTAAAAGAGACTTCTTAAGAAAGAATGGAATTAATATTCCAGTAATTGCTGTACCTCAATATGAAAAGAAAACAAACTATGTTAAAAACATAGATAAAAATACTGTTCTAATTGATGATTTAAAAGACAACATTGATGATTGGATCATTAAAGGTGGTACAGGAATACTATTTAAAGAAAAAAATATACAAACATATCATTGTGAATTTCACTTAGATAAAATTTTAGTATAAAAAAAGATAACGAAAGTTATCTTTTATTGTGGAAAAATATCAAATTCTTTTGGAATCGGAGCAACAAATTCAAAAGTAAAGTTCTTAAAAGGATGTTTTAATTTCATATATCTATGATGTAAGCACATTCTTCTTAAAGGATTCTTAGTTGAACCATAATTCTTATCTCCAATAATTGGATGACCCAAATCACTTAAAGTAACTCTAATTTGATTCTTTCTACCAGTATTAATAGTTACATTAAGAATTGAATAGTTCTTACTTCTTTTAATTACTTTATAACTAGTAATAGCAAGCTTACCATTTTCTTTAGTTGTACTATAAGTATGTAATTGTTTATTCTCAGTTAAATAATTTCTAATAGTATCACTATCTTTATCAACTGAACCTTCAACGATTGCATAATACTCTCTTACTTCTGCATAATCATTCCAAGAATCTTGAAGTGCTTTCTTAATTTTTTCGTTCTTAGCAAATACAACTATTCCTGATGTATCTCTATCAAGTCTATGAACAACAAATACTTTTTGATTCTTCTTATGTAAGTAATCATATACTTCACTATATAAAGTAGCTTCTCCACCCTTATCTGTTTGAACAGTTAATACATGAGCGCCTTTATTAACAACTAATAATTCTTTGTCTTCATAAATAATATCTAGTTTCTTCTTTTTCATAATAAAACCTCACACATATTATATAGATTACATGCCAAAATGTAAATTACTTGTTTTTTTATAGTGGTATAGTTATAATTAAAATGAGGTGTAAGATATGGAAGATACTAAAAATGAAGTAAAGAAAACTACTAAAAAGAAAGCAAGTACATCTAAAACTACAACAAATAAAACTACTGCTAAAAAATCTACAAGAAAAAGAACCAATACTAAAAAAACTACTACTAAAAAACCAGTAGTTAAAACTATTGAAGAAAATAAAGTTGATATCAAAAACTACGATCCAAAAGAAGTTGAAATAGTTGCAATTGATACTCCTGAAGAAAGAGACGATATTGCAGAAGCTATTAAAGAGGATAACAAAGCTGAAATTGAAGAAATAACAAAAGAAATTCAAATTGTTAAAGCTGAAGTAGAAAAAAAAGAACTTAAAAATAAAGATAAAATTGTAGATATCGGTATAGTTGTAGTTATTATAGGTTTATTCATTTTAGTATTAACTACTTATTTAACAAGTGCGATTGAATTATCATATCAAGATGTTAATATGTTAGTTATTATCTCTATTGCAATCGAAGCTCTTGGTGTTGCAATAATGTTGGTTGGAACAATCAATAAAGATTAGTACACATAAGTGTACTTTTTTTATGAATTAATCTAAATAATTACATCTTTAAATGATATAATTAATCCAGGGTGAGAATCATGGATTTTTTAAAAAATATTAAAGAAGATTCAATATTATTAATACCTAATAATATTAAAGATAAAATATTAGAATACATTAATGAAAATAAATTGTTAATTAATATTAAGTTTTT
>JAILLM010000021.1 GCA_024693165.1 Bacilli bacterium
ACCTGTTATAATTCCTAATCCATATTTAATTACAAGTAAACTTATAGTTAATACAATTATTATTCTTATGTTTTTTTTGTTTTGATTGATTCTTTCTTTTTCATATCCAATTAGGAAATAACATATCACAAAAACTATAGTTAAAAATATTGCTAAATATAGATTAGAAAATATATTATCTTTAAATGCATTATATAAAAGTATGATTAAAGTGATTAATTGTATGAATAATAGTTTAGTACTACCTTTTTTCACTTTAATCACCTCTTTAAACTAATTATGCTTGATCAAATTTAGCTTCGAATGTTTTAATTCTTACAGAAACATCTTCAGTTGGTAATGCTTCTGGAACCATTTGTTCATTTTTATCAAAATATAGAATTAGTTCTAAATCAATTGATCCACCTGGAGCAATTCCTGTTGAAGTAGCTTTATCTAATACTAAAGTATTAGCAAGTGTTGAAAAATCAGTACCAGCAGTAATTCCACCAGAGTTAACTGTACTAGTAAATGCAGATTTAGTTTTTAACTCATAAGTTATAAACTTACATACTTTTTCTCCAGTTGAAGTTATTGAAGAGATATTTGTACCTGCAGAAGTATATGCATCTATAGAATCTTGTACTGTTTTATAAGTTGATTCACTTGCACCTTTACAATCAATAGTTGGTGCAGTAAATTGAGTAAACTTAGCATTAAATGTACCACCATTTGTAGCAGTAATATGATAAACTGCTTTTTGTCCAGGTGTATTATAATCTGCACTTAAAGCTGTTAATGAAATTGTATTTGTTGATGATCCAATAGTATCAATAGATGCTGCTGTTGCTGTTGTTGCACCTGCTGTATTATCTACTGAAGCTGCTGACCAATAAACGTTCCAAGTTTGAGCTTTTATTGTTGCTGTTCCTGATATTTTTAATGTTGTACTAAAGGCTGCCCATGCGATTGTTACAAAAGTAAAAATTGCACAAATAATAACTGAGCCTAATAGTATCATTTGGTATTTGTTTTCCTTGTTTTCCATAACTTATCCTATACACTCCTATTCTAACTAAATCATATAATAAAAACATGCAAATATCAAGAAATTATATGATATAATTTACCTAGGGTGATGGTATGAAAAATATATTAGAGAGATCAAAAAAAATTAATATTCTTTTTTTACTAATGATCGGATTTTTAATCTATGCTTCATTTGGTTTTTTTACAAATTATGATAACGATTTATGGTTTATACTTGCAACAGGAAGAAGCATTATAAATAATGGTATAAGTCATTTTGATACATTAAGTATGCATAGTGATTATGTAGTAGTTGCACAACAATGGTTAACATCAGTTATTTATTATTTAACTATGAATACTTTCGGTGCTGGTATATTTTCTACTTTCATTTCGCTTATTTCAATATTAGGTGTTAGTGTACTTTATAGATATAGCAAATACTTAACTAAAAATACATCTATTACAAGTTTATTAATGATATTTTATATTTACTTTTTTGCTAGTGGTTTTACTACTACTAGACCACAAATAATTACTTATTTAATTTTAACTTTAGAATTATTTTTAACAGATAAATTTATCAATTCAAAAAATAAAAAGTATTTATATTTATTACCAATACTTTCAATATTAGAAATTAACTTACATTCTTCAATGTGGTTTTTACAATTTTGTTTTTTAGGAGTTTATTTCCTAGATACTCTTAAAGATAAAGATTTAAGAAGACCATTATTTCTTACATTAATTATTATGTTATTATGTGGATTTATTAATCCTTACGGATTGGATGCAATAACATATGTATTTAAATCTTATGGAGTTAAAGTATTAAATGATAATATTATGGAAATGGAAGCAGTTACTGTTGAATACTTTAGAGGAAAACTTATTTTATTAGGTATTTTCTTAGTATTATTTGTATCTTCTTTATATAAGAAAATTAATATTAGATATCTTTTACTACTAGCTGGAACTTCTTATTTAGCATTAAGTCATGTTAAAAGTGTTCCTTATTTTGGAATAGCATTTGTTATTACAATGTCTTCCCTTTTAGTAAATGTTAATCTAAAAGAAGTTTATTTAAATTACGTAAATAAAATTAAATTTGAAAAATTCAAAAAGGTATTAACTTTACCTACAAAATTTAATTTCAAATATATTAAACTTGGTTTATTTGTTACTACTATTATGTTAGTAATTCAATCTTATTCAATTGTTGTTTGTGAAGCACAATTAACACATCCATATGATACAATGATTGATTATTTAGATAGCACTGAAAATAATAAAGATATTACTATTTATACAGATTATGGTGACGGTGGATATCTTGAATGGAGAGGATATAAACCATATATCGATCCACGTGGAGATGTATTCTTAAAATCAACTAACAAACAATTTGATTTAATGGATGAATATGTTAATGCCGGTAAAGGAATTGGTACTGAAGAATTTATTAATAAATATAATTTTGATTATTTAGTTTTAAAAGCTAATGAAAAAGATGAAATATATAATTACATTCATAATAATAGAAAAAGTGATTACAAAATAGTTTATAGATTATATGGTGAAACACCAGGTGTACTTTATAAGAGAGTTAAATAATGAAGAAGAAAATAATAATAGCAGGTGCTGGTCCTGCTGGGTTAACTTTTGCTTATGAGTTATTAAAGAAATCTAAAAAATATGATGTAATTATTTTAGAAGAATCTAATGATATTGGTGGTATATCAAAAACTGTTAAATATAAAGGAAATAGAATTGATATTGGTGGTCATAGATTCTTCACCAAAAGTGATGAAGTAAATAAAATATGGAATGAAATATTACCTATTCAAGGTAAACCCTCCAAAGATGATATTAAATTAAAAAGAAAAATTAATTTAAATAATGACGGACCAGATCCTGAAAAAGAAGATAAAGTTTTATTAAAAAGAAATAGGATTTCAAGAATTCTTTTCTGTAATAAATTCTATGATTACCCTATTAGTTTAAAGTTTGAAACTATTAAAAATATGGGATTCTTTAGAACTATGATTTGTGGTTTGAGTTATGTAAAATCATGTGTATTTAAAAAACATGAGACTAACTTAGAAAACTTTTATATTAATAGATTTGGAAAGAAATTATATTCCCTATTCTTTGAGGATTATACTGCTAAAGTTTGGGGAAGAAGTCCTAAAGAAATTGATGCATCATGGGGTGCTCAAAGAGTTAAAGGTATATCAATTAGAAAAGTAATTGGAAATGCTTTAAGTAAAATATTTAAAATAAAAAATAAAGATGTAGAAACTTCTTTAATTGAAGAATTTACCTACCCTAAATATGGTCCAGGATTTCTTTATGAAGAAATGGCTAATAAAATAGTTGATATGGGTGGAACAATTATTAAGAATAGTAAAGTTATAAAAGTTAATACTAAAAAGAATAAAGTTACAGATATAATTGCATTAGAAAATAATGAAGAAGTTACTTATAAATGTAATTATTTTATATCTTCAATGCCATTAAAAGATTTAATTGAAGATATGGATGCTCCTAAGAAAGTTACTTCAATTGCAAGTAATCTTCCTTATAGAGATTTTATTACATTTGGTATACTTGCTAAAAAACTAAAAATACAAAATAAAACTGAAATAAAAACAATTAATAATATTATTCCAGATACTTGGATTTATGTTCAAGATAGAACCATTAAAATGGGAAGAATTCAAGTGTTCAATAACTGGTCTCCTTATATGGTTAAAGATTATAAAAAGACTGTATGGATTGGACTTGAATACTTTTGTAACGAAAACAGTGAGTTTTGGAATATGAGTAAGAAAAAAGGAATTGAATTCGCTATTAATGAACTTGTCAAAATTGGTTTTGTAGACAAAAAAGATGTTATTGATGCAACAAGAATTAAAGTTAAAAAAGCATATCCTGCCTACTTTGATTCATATAAAGATATCAATAAAGTAATTAAATATATTAATACTTTTGATAATTTATATTGCATTGGTAGAAATGGACAACATAGATATAATAATATGGATCATTCAATGTTAACTGCAATTAAAGCGGTAGATTCAATTCTTAATAACACAAAAAAATCAGAAATATGGAATGTTAATGTTGAACAAGATTATCACGAAGAAAACAAATAAAAACATTAGAATATAATCTAATGTCTTTTATTTTGTAATTAACCTATCCATCCAAATAGATTTTCTGTTATTTCATCAATTTTTTCAGCAGCTTTGTTAGATATATTTGTATATGCAACAGATCCAACATCACTTGCTGATAATCCCATATAATCTAAGACTTCATCTAAACCTTGATATACTTCATAAGCATTACTAACACCTTGTTTTACAGCACCAAAACCTGTAGCGCTAGTATCTAAATTTTGAAGTTCTCCGAGAGTTTCTCCAATCTTAGCAGCATTTCTTATTGTATTATGTAATACTTTTTCACAATCAATATCAGATAAATCTATATCTGTTACACCAAATTGATTTGCTAAAATATTTTTAACTGCTGCTTCTTTATCAGGAATAGCATCTAAGATAGCATCACTTAATACATTATGTTCTTGAGTACGTTCTACTATACTATTTAAATTAGTTATATCAAGATCAACTTTTTTATAATCATAATAATCTATTAAACCGTTATAAATCGCTTCGATATTTTCTTTATCAAAGGTAACACCCATCATGTTACCAATTGTATTATTAACTTGATCAGTTAAGAAAGTATCAAATCCTTTAATCATTTCATTCATTGTATCAAATGTAATGTCATTATTATCTGCAAAATTTGTTATTGCTTGTAAATATTCTTTAGATGAACTTAAATCCATATTATTACTTGATGCATCTAGAATTAATTGTTTCATTCCTTCATCATGCATTAGATTATCTAATAAATCCTTAGATAAATTAAATTCTAATCCTGGAACTTGTTTAGTTAATAATTTATTAATAATATTAATACCATCATCACCAAGGGATGCCATAATAGAATCATAATTATTCATTAAACCTTCAACTGGACTTAAAGCAAGTGCACCAAGGCCTAATGTACTTTTCCCTGCAGCTTCATATATTGCATCTGCAAGTTTAGCTATTTCTTCATCAGTTAATCCATAATTCTTTAATAAGTCTTTTATTTTATCTATTTCAGGACCGGAATATTTTGATTGATATGGTGTATTTGTTGTTGTAGTTGTATTGTTAGGATTTGTTGGTCTACTATGTCTATTATTGTTTGTATTAGACGCATTTGTAGCATTACCTAATAATCTATTAATACCAGTTAAATCACTTATCAAAGAAGCATCTCTAGATTGTAGCTCAGCAATATTACCTTGCATTTGTTTTAGTAATTTAACGTAATATGTTTTTATATTATTTGCTGAACTTACTAATTTTTGCTTATTTGAATTCATTAATTCATTATAATCTGTAAATTGATCATAGTATGCTTGTAGCTTTGAATAACAAGATGAAATATCACCAATACTTGTTTCAATATCACTAATAATTGAATTAACTTCATTAATTTTACTTAGTATTCCACCATTAGTTTCATTATCATAAGTAAATGATTGATAAACTGTTGGTTTCTTTTCATTTTTGGCTTCTTGACTATTATAAGTTACTGGCACAATACAACACTCCTTATCTTTAAAAATTATATCACTAATAAAATAAAAAAGACATTAAATAGAATATTTAATGCCTCTTTAATTATTTTAGATTTTATCAAATACTTTTGGATTTTTATTTATACATCTAACTAAATCATCTTGGTCATATTTATCTAAAACCTCTTTAAATTCATTAATATCAAGCATTAGTTTTGATGGATATTTTGTTAAGCATTCTCTAATATTACTAATTCCTAAATTGTCTAAAACTTTATAGTTTTCAACAACATTATATGAAAGAATATTTAATTTCTTTAAAGTTTCTTCTGAAACGTTTGATTTTAATGTTTCATATTCTTCATCAGACATATTTAATTTAGTTTTAATAACATCGTCAACTGAATCAATTGTTGGAAGAATAATATTTATTACATCTTCATTCTTGTTTACTTCAAGTGAAGTTTGTAACTTTTCAACATCAATTTTATCTAACACAGGAATTACTGTTTTAACACCTTTTTTATTATCTTCAAGTAATGTAAGAATTGAATCAATTTTATCAGGATTCATATCAGTTAAAATATTAACATTTGAATATATATCATCAATTGATACATTATGTTTGCTTAAAACACCAATGTTTTTCTTTAAATCAATTTGATTTGATTTCTTTAACTTACTTAAATCATCACTTGATAATCTAAATGTATCTATTCCTAAAAGTGATAAATCTTCATTATCTAATTCTGAATCATTTGATGTATTATCATCAGTATCATCTGCGATATCTAATTCAATATCATCACTTTCTTTTTCTTCTTCATAATTTTCTTCGCCTGGTAAAGCGATCGTTTCAGTTTCAGCTGTATTTTCATCAGTTAAATCATCTTCAAGTAAATTTAAATCAATTGAATCAGAATTAAATGATGGATAACTCATGTTGTTTAATGTTTTTTCTATTAATGCATTTAAAGAATCTTCATCAGATTCTTCATTGTTTTTACCTTCAATAATTTCAGTTTCTTCTTTATCTTCTGGAACATCTATTGGTGTATCAGCAAATGGAGCGTCCATATCTATTTGAATATCTTCAGTAGTTTCTTCTGGAACTACTGTTGTTACTTCTTCAACTTGAGGAACTTCAACTATTCCTTTTTTAGTTAAATCTTCAGTTACGATAGCTTGGAATGATTTTTCTTCAATTCCATCTTTGATTGGTTCAGCTACTACTAAAGGTTCTTCTTCTACTTTAACCTCTTCAACAGGAGTAACTTCAGGAACTACTGTTGCTACCTCTTCAACTTGAGTAGTTTCTTCTGGAACTACTGTTGTTACTTCTTCAACTTGAGGTGCAGATTGAATTTCTTCTCTCATGTCCTTTTCTAAAGCTTCTTTAATATCATTAATTTGAACTGATTCACTATCATAAGTTTTAGAAACTACATTTTTAAGTGCTTGTTCTACTAATGATTCATCTGGTTCATTAGTTGTAATTTCATCTATCTCATCAAATACGTGATCATTTAATACTTTAGATACTTCAACAAACTCTTTTTGATAATCATTGTTAGTCATAAGTTCAGCTTGTGGAGTATTATCAACATATAATTCAAGATCATTACCTGCTTCAGTATAATCTATAATTTCATTTACTTTAGCTGCATAGAATTTTTCTACGACAGTTGTTTCTTTAATATCTTTTTCAATTAATCTCTTCTTTTCTTTAAGATTAATTAATTCTTCTTTTAATTCTTTAGCTTTATTAGTTAAATCTAAGATTTTTTGACTTTCTTTTTGTACGATTGCACGTTTTTCAATAATCTTAGAATTAATTTCTTTATTACCTGCAGAAAGTATCTCTTTAAAGTCAGTACCACCAAATTTATTATTTAAATCGTCTAAGTCACGTTCTAATGAAGAAATTTCATCTTCGATAGAGTTTATCTTATTTTTGGATTCAACTACAGTTTCTTTATATTGTTGAGCAATGTTCACCTTTTCATTCATTTCATTTTCGATGCTTTCAAAATGTTTCTTAGAGCTATTTAGGTGTTCACGAATGCCGTTTATTACTTGTCTTAAGTTCTCATTAACTATAGTTATAGACTTATCCATAGTGATACCTCCTTATTCTTCTCTTCGATTATAACAAAAAAGAATATTCAAGTAAATAAATCATGATATAATAATTTTAGTAAAGGTGGGATTTTATGGAAAATAAAGATATCTGTAATTTGATGCTTACAAATGAAAAATATCTTAGTGAGTTTGCAACTAGAGATAAAGATGCCATAAGACTTAAACATGAAGATATGTCTAATGATATAAGACCTAATTATTATCATGATATTGATAGAATTATATATTCTCTTGCTTACACAAGATATATGGATAAAACACAAGTATTTAGTAATATAGATAATGATCACATTACAAAAAGAATGATACATGTTCAATTCGTAAGTAAAATTGCTAGAACTATTTCAAGAGCACTTGGTTTAAATGAAGATTTAACTGAAGCTATTGCTTTAGGACACGATATTGGACATGTTCCTTTTGGTCATTTAGGTGAAAGATATTTAAATGAAATATCATTAAGATTTAATGAAGGATATTTCATGCATAATGTTGAATCAGTAAGAGAACTTATGACTCTTGAAAACGATGGTCAAGGCAAAAATCTTTGTATTCAAACTTTAGATGGTATGTTATGTCATAATGGTGAATTCTTACAATCAAACTATATGCCAAAAACTAAGACTAAAGAAGATTTCTTAAGAGATTATGAGAATTGTTATAAGATTGCTAACTACTCTAAAGAACTTGTTCCAATGACATTAGAAGGTTGTGTAGTTAGAATTAGTGATATTATTGGATATTTAGGAAGAGATATTGAAGATGCTATTAGATTAGGAGTACTTGATAAAGAGACTATTCCTGATAGTATTAAAACAATCTTGGGAGATTCAAATAAGAATATAGTTAATACTATTGTTGAAGATATAATTAAAAATTCTTATGGCAAAAACTATATAGCTATGTCACCATTTATTTATAAAGCTGTTGGTGATCTTAAAGATTTTAACTATATCAATATTTATGACAAAGCTAATTCACCTGAAGAAAAAGCACATATAAAAGAAATGTTTAATACAGTAGCTGATGAAGTATTAAATCAATTAAATAATAACGATACTAATTCAAACATTTATAAAACATTCCTTGATAATATGAATGATGATTATTTAACA
>JAILLM010000088.1 GCA_024693165.1 Bacilli bacterium
AACTAATAATATAATTGATTTAAAAAATATAATTTGTAATTTATTAACAAATCAAACCTATTTTGAAACAAAAAAAGGGTTATTAGAATTATCAAGTAAAGATAAACTATCAGTATTAAAAAATTCTATAAAAGATGAAAAAAATAAGAAAAAATTGGATAGTTTCATTATTTTAAGTGAATTTATAAATAAAATTGATGGCATTGATAATGTTGAACAGCTTAGAGAAATAGCAAATGTTATAAATCAACAACTTTTGAATAATGGTATTAATTTTAATTGGATAGATTTTAATAAAAAAGTCATGAATTATTATACAGTTGAAGCTAATGAAAGAATGACTGATTTTAATAAATATTTAACAGATACTTTTTATGATGCAACAGATTTTAGTTTTAATGATGGTACAAATGTTAATGGCAAAAGAGTAAAAGTTGCACGTATAAAAAGTGGAGAAGAATTTAATTCATTAATTCATGTTTTAAATGCTTATCGAAATGGTGGTATAACAGGATCAATTGAATCTGTTTTATCACCAAAGTTTATTGGACAATCATATATAAGTTTGACTGGTATAAGCGATGAATATAGTAGAATTTGTGTTAATCAAGATTCAATGTTTTCAATTAAAGTATTGTATTCAAGTGTTCCTAGTGGCGATATGTTTTGTGCATCAAATAGGGATACTGGTATAGACGCAAAATCAAATAGCAAAAATATTTATACACGTTTACCAGCTAATATGGCTCCCTTTAGAAGATTGGTTAGAAATACTGAAACACATGGGTCAGAAACTTATAATGAATTTGATGTGTTTAGAGATAATCTTGTTCCTAGTGGAATTGCTTTTATGGACGATAATCCTACTGAAGAAGAAATAAATGCTGCGGCATATTTAGGTGTGCCTTTAGTTAAAATAGATGATTTACAAGATAGTTTTAGAAAAGATTCTTTTTCAATATTAAGAGGAAGTTTATCTTATGATCAAAGTTTTTATAATATAAAAGAACATGATTATGAAAATCAACAAACATTAGTTTCACCAAATGATAAATATGATATGTTACTAAATGATATACAAGATAAGATTCAAACTAAATTCCAAGAATCAATTACAATAGATTCATTTAGTGAGAAGGATGAATTAGGTCGTGATAAATATTTTGTTATGTATAATGGTGAAAAATATTCAACTACACCTGTATATGAATTTGCTGATTCAAAAAGAGTAAATATAGAAACTGATTTTTATGAAGAAGGCTTAATTAAAAATAAAATTTATAGTTATTTAGATTTACAGCCTAGAACAGTTTTTATCAATTGTAAATATCCTTCAGGGAAAGAGTTATTATCTTTGATTGAAAATACTAATGAACAACGATTAATTGATAAATATATAGATTATTTAGTGGATGTTTCTAATTCAAATTGTGATTTTAATGAATTAAGTAATTTCAATATTAATTCATTAGAAGAATTACAATTATTAAATAAAATTAATTCAATTGATAATGAATCATATATAAGATTATTTGAATCTTTAATAAAGTCTAATGATTATATTGAACCAAATTTGATGATTAGTAATATAATCTTGAAGAAGCAACAGTTAAATTTGGTATTATCTAAATTTAATAAATTATTAAATCAATCGCAAATATCCATGGATAGTGGAATATCTGATATGTTTGAAACAACAGTATTGTCAGAAAATGGCATCGTAGAAGGAAAACATAAATTATTATAAAGTAGCATGAGATTATTGCTACTTTTTCTATTCTTTGGATAAAATGAATATAGTGATTATGTTAATCAATCGTCTTTGTGCGAAAGAGTTGTAAACCACTTCGTTGCTTTCACCATTATAAATATTACTTAATCTTCGGATTAAGTTTTATTTTGGTACTTTTTACGATACTAATAAATTTTGTATATTGAAATAATGCGTTTATTCGTAAGGTAGTGACTATAGGTTACACTCCTCATAAGAGTGTGACTTTTTATAAAAAGTAATTTATTTGTACTAAAAAAGTTGTTAAAACAATAAATTATCATACAAATCGAAAAAATAAAATTTTAATTGACATAGAAAGATCATATGTTATTCTTATGCTAGAAGGAGATAGATAAAAAAATTGTAAAATGAAAGTGAAAAGTTTATTTTTTCTTGCACTATGTTTTATAGGAATAACAAGTGTGTCTGCAGGGCCATTTAAAATTGGAACTGTAGAATATGATTCATTAGCTGCTGCTGTTGATGCTGTACCAGCTGATGGAACCAAGACAACAATTGTAATGACGCAAGATGTAACTAATTCACCCGGGGTTCAAATCGATGAAGGAAAAAATGTAGTAATTGATTTTAATAATCATTACTATGAATCAGGAGCACCTTTTGTAGGTTCTCCAAAAACCCAAACAATTTCGTTTAGGTTTATGAAAGGAGCTACCGTTTATTTAAAAAATGGTAACTTAAAGGCAAGCAACGATGGAAACTCAAAAATGTTTATACAAAACTACTCTGATTTAACTTTAGAAAATATTAAAATTGATGCTACTGATAACAACTATGATTATTTTTATGGATTAAGCTCTAATCATGGTCGTGTTTATGTTGGCGAAGGAACTTCAATTCTTGTAAATGAGAAAACTCATGCAAGAGCATTCGATATGTGCTGGGCACCTAAGGTAAGTAATGGTATCTATGCAGATGGTACTCAAATGATTATTGAAACTGATGATGAAATCAATGGTTATATTGAACTAGATGTATGGGGTACTTATAGTGATGAAGGTGGAATTAAGAGTACACTAGAAATTAAGAATATTGATTTCCATGGTAAATGGATTGTTGATGAAAGACTTAAAAATCAATTAACAATCGATGGTGGTAGATATATAAATCCAGGATTTAGTGAAACAAATTTACCTCCAGCAATTCCAACTGATGAAAATCCATATATTGATATTCGATTATATCTTAAAGATGGAAATGCATCATATAACTTAAATGATCATTTCTATGTATTACCATCTAAGCATGTAGCATACGATAATGATAAATTATTTATCATTAAAGGACATGAATATAATTTCACTAAGAATTTACCTAGCGGTTACGAACAATTTGTAATATATGAAATTGAAGACAAATCAATTGTAACAGTTGAAAATGGTATTCTAAAAGGAATTAAAGATGGTGTTTCAAAAATAACTGTAATTTTAGGTGAAGATAAAAACGGTAAAATTAAAAAGAGCTTTGATGCTATTGTATTTGACCTAGATGCTGCAACTGACTATCAAGCTAATGTAAAAGAGGGAGAAGCTATTGTTAATGTAATGAATATAATAGTTTCTAATGTAATTGAATCAGTATTAGATGATAATTCTAATGAAGGAATTGATGAAGATACAAAGAATAATTTAATTGCAGCTATCGAAGCGGGTAAAAAAGTTGATGCTAAAATAGAAATTAAAGAACTAAAAGAAAGCGATTTAGATTCTACTTTAGCAAATAAAATTAAAAATAGTGTTTCTAATGGTACATTAGTAGAATTCTTAGATATTGATTTATTACTTACTGTAGAGGATGATTTAATTGGTAAAGTAACAAAACTAAATGACGAATTAACTATATCAATAGATGCACCTGAATCATTAATAAATGTACCTGCTAATACTACAAGAAAATATTTCATTGTAAGAACACATGAAGGTGATGAACCAGAAGTGATCGAAGCAACACTTAAAGATGGTAAATTAATCTTTAAAACTGATAGATTTTCTAATTATGCAGTAGGTTATACTGATACAACAAATCCAAAAACCGGAGATAGAATTATAGCTTATGTAGCTTTACTTGGAATATCTTTAGCAGCTTTATTTATTTTAAAAAAGAAAAGAGTTTAAGTTTTAACTAGCTTTTAAAAAAGCTAGTTTTTTATTTAAACAAAGTTTAATATTTAAAAAACATCAAGTCAAAGACTTGATGCTACCCATTGAGATAGTATTACGTTGGTAATACTTCCTCTAGCTATATTTTATCATGCTATTATTTAGTTTTAAGAGTTGTGTTATAATACAATTGATTTAATATTTATTTAATATAAATGAGTATTATTTAATTAGAGGTGTTCTTATGAGAATATTAGTTGTTGAAGATGAATACAAGTTATCTGATATGGTTAGTGATAGACTAAGAAAAGAAAAATATACAGTTGATGTAGCTAATGATGGAGAAACTGGGTTATATAAAGCATTAGATGGTATTTATGATCTTGTTATCTTAGATATTATGCTTCCTAAAGTAAATGGTATTGATATACTTAAAGAAATAAGAAGTAATAATATAAATTCTAAAGTTATTATGCTAACTGCTAAAGGTGAATTAGATGATAAACTTTTAGGATTTAAAAGTGGTGCTAATGATTATATTTCTAAACCTTTTCATATTGACGAATTAGTTGCTAGAGTTAATGTTCAATTAAGAAACAATATTGAAGAAAATAAAGATGTTACTTATGGTGATTTAATACTTAATATAGATAAATCTGAAATTATTAATAAAGATACTCAAGAAAGTGTAAGTATTATTAATAAAGAGTTCCAATTACTTGAATATTTTATGAGAAATCCTGAACAAGTGTTATCTAAAGAAATGATTTATGATAAGGTTTGGGGAATGGATAATGAATCTTTTTCAAATAATTTAGAAGCTTATCTTTCGTTTATTAGAAAGAAATTAAAACTTATTGATTCTAAAGTTAATATTAAATCTTTAAGAAATCTTGGTTATAAGATGGTGATTAATAATGAGGAACTTAAATAGAAAAGTATTTTTTGTTATTTTAGGTATTCTTTCATTCTTTTTAATCTTAGGTATAACTCTTTTTAATAATCAAATATATCAAAGAGAATATAAAAG
>JAILLM010000096.1 GCA_024693165.1 Bacilli bacterium
TATTAGTAGTACTAGCATTAAAAGTAACCATACCAATCTCTTCTAATATAGAAAAATAATAATCTATTAAAATTTTAATAATATCTATCTTCATCTTAACCCTCTTGGTAATAGAATAATATATAAATATTAGTATTACAAGGATAAATTGATTATAGGAACAAAATATAGCTTAATACTACAATAAAAGATATAAAGAGATATAAAACTACAAGAAAGAATAAAAGAAAACTAGAATCGACATAATTCGACAAATAAAAACTTTTGCTCTCTTCAGAGGGACCGAACAAGTGTATGTTCTATACCTGTGATAAAAGATTAAAACCACGTAATTACGTGGCTTTTTAATATACTTAAATTTATAAGAATTTATAGAAGTTTAAATATTAGTATAGGTAAAAGTATAGGTAATACAACAATTAGCTTTGTCTAGTTATTTCATTCAATTTCGTTAATACCATCTTTTACTTTATTAATAATTTCTGCAACATTATCATAAACAGCATTTGCAATTTTATCTTCTTTAAGAATAGAAGCATCTTTATTCAAAACTATATCATCGTCTTTATTAAATTCTTTAAATAGAGAATCATATAATTTTTTACCATCCAATGATAATGTTTTTCTCGAAATACTGAAGACTATTTTTGATTCACTATCAAGAATATCAAATTTTTCTTCATCACTATACATTGTATATGTTTTTTTCATATCGTTTCCACCTTTCATTTATTGATTCAATTCCACCTTCTATATTATTAGCGACTATATCTAGCACATCATATATATCATCAGCATATTCCAAAGCTCCACTTTGAATGTATATATTTCCATTATCATCTTTTCCTAAAAAAATAACATTATCAACATCAAGATTAACAATAAATTGTGGATTATGAGTTATCATAATAATTTGTTTATTCTTACTCATGTCATTAAAATCTGATAAAAGGTTCTTTTTTATTGCAGGTTGAGAGACATCATCTTCAGGTTGATCAATTATATATATTCGATTATCATCATTTTGATTAGAAATTAAATCAAAATATATTCTAGAATTAAAACCTGCAGACAATTCTTTTGTTATATCCGTATCTGATGCATCATTTATAGCTTTTTTTACTTCAAACAATTCAGAAATACAATCTTTTAAACTTTTTTCTAAATTAGATAATTTATCATCATATGTTGTATCCTTACCTCTGTCACTAAATTTTTCAGGAATTTTATTGCTATCGACAGAATTAATATCTTTAAAGCTCTTACCCAAACATTCTTTAATAATTGAAATAAATCTTGAATTAGATATTTTCTTTTCGGTAGTTTTTTTGACAAATCTATAATTTCCTATTTTATTGTACTCATAAGGAACATCTTCTTCAGTTATATTAGGTGAAAAGAATAATTCTTCATGGCTCTTAACATAATAATCTATTAAATTATTTATAAAACTTGTTTTAGAATTATCATATGATGTAATTTTTTCTGTTTCATCTGTTTGAGACTTTCTATACTCTTTATTTTTTAAATCAAAAACATCATTAATAATATTTCTTTTTTTAACTTCAAAATCTAAATCTACATTAATTCGTTGATATTTTGTTGCTATACTATCATTACTTTTAAGTATTTCATTTATAACTTTTTTATCATCTGTTTCTAAATATTCATTTTTCAAAATTTCTGCATACTTTTTATTAATTGATTGTATATGTTCAATTATTTTACCAATCTTTGTTTTTTTGCGGTTGATAGAAGTAAACTCAATCTGAGGAATATTTTTTAAATTTAACGTATTTGCTCTAGATTCAATTAATTGAACTTTAAATCCTGCTATTTTTTGTTTAGATAAATTAGCTTGTTCTTTATTCTTAAGGTCATTAATATATCGTGATATTTCATCATTATATATATCAATATATTTATTAACAAGTGGATCACTTGGAAAAAATTTATTTAAGAATTCATCAGAATCAAACGATTTATCTTCAAACATTTTTCTTATAGAACCCTGTCCATCAAATTTAGATATATTATTAACATCAATTTTGGAATTTATTTTTATTTTATTATCCTC
>JAILLM010000108.1 GCA_024693165.1 Bacilli bacterium
ACAAATACTAATCAATTAAATAGACAAATGAATGCTATTTCAGCAATTATAGAAAGACCGAGTAAGTATCAAAAAACTCTTCTAAATATGGCCGAAAGAAGAGATAGAAATAGTTTAGAAACATTTAATTACTATACTTCATACTTAAATTTTAAAATTTTAACAGATTTAAATAGAGAAGGAACTGCTAAGCAACAAGAGTTTGTTAAAAGAGCTCTTCAAACACCAGATTTTATGATTTTGCAGGGACCTCCAGGTTCTGGTAAGACAACTGCTATTTTAGAATTGATATATCAATTAACAAAACAAGGTAAAAAAGTATTATTATGTGCTTCAACACATGTTGCAATTGATAATGTATTGGAAAAAATAATCGAACACAAAGAATCAAAAGAATTGCTATCTATAATTAATCCAGTTAGGGTTGGTGATGAAAACAATGTGTATTCAGATTGTGTTAAACCATATATTTATTCAAATATACACAATTCAATAAATAACAGTGACTATACTGACATGGTTAATGAAAGTTTTAACCTTGTGTGTGGAACAACAATTGGTGTACTATCATTTCCATTAATTGATAAAAAGGTTAATGAGATAAAGGACGGAAAGAAAAAATCAAGTATTCAAACAACAATCGAACCAATATTTGATTATTTGATTTTAGATGAAGCGTCTAAAACAACATTTAGTGAATTCTTAGTTCCAGCTACATTATGCAAAAGATGGGTTATAGTTGGCGATGTTAAACAATTAGCACCTTATGTTGAAAAGAATGATTTGATTCCTTCACTATTACAATGTCCACCGTTAGCGTCAAAAGATGAAAGATTCGCTTTATCTTTTATAAAACTATATAGAAGTAGAAAAGATAGAGAAAAGTATAAAAACTATGCCTTTGTTTTTAATTCATCTGCTATCGAGTATATTGATAAAAGAGTTGAGGCTAATAATGAATTAGTTGCTGTAACTTCATCTAAAAAATTAAATAATATTTTTACAATATCAGAAGAAGATATTGATAATAATACTTACAAAGTTGCTGCCTTGACTTCGTTTGGTTCTATTTTCTTGATAGAAGAAAGTCTAGTCAAAAAAGTATTACCACTAATAAATTCCAATGTAATATTCTTGCATAATGAAAAAGATTTAAGATCTATTAATTATTATCAAGATTATGCGATTTTACATGCTAGGGGAAGATTTACTCCGGATTATAAGAAGATATTTAAAGATTATTCTAGGAAGTTAGAAGATGAATTATTATGGAGATTAATTAGATTATATGAACTTAATAATTCTCAATCTAAATCAAAAAAATATCAAGAATATATAGATGAAGTTAGATCTCTTCTTATTGATTCAGATAAAAAAGCATTCAATGATACTATTGATACTTTAAGGAATATTGCTATTCCATCAATAATAATGATGCTTCAAGAAGGAATTAATAAGAATTCACCAATTCAAACAATGATTAATTCTGGTCTAACATTAGAAGATAAAGCAAGTAGATTTGTTATGCTAGATTATCAACATAGAATGCATAAAGATATATCTAGAGTTTCTAGAGAAAATGTTTATGACAATGCGGCATTAAAAGATAGTGATTTATGGACATCTAAAATGGATTATTGTAATTCTAATTCAAGATTTGAAATAAGAAATATCGAAGGTCCAGTAGTTGATAATAACAATAAAAACGAATTTGAGGTAAAAGCCATTATTGATGAACTTACTACATTTATGGATTTTATTAAAACTCATAAAAAGAAAAATGGCGAAAGATATTCTGTAGCTATCTTATCATTCTATAATGGACAGGTTGTTGAATTAAGAAAAAGATTAAAGGTTATCTTTAATCAACCAAACAGTAATTTCAATTACTATGGTGATGATATTCATGTAACACTTAACACGGTTGATAAATTTCAAGGTCAAGAAGCCGATGTAGTTTATTTATCAATGGTTCAAAACTATAGAGTTGGATTCTTGGATAGTATCAATAGAGTTAATGTAGCTATTACAAGAGCAAAAGAAAAAATAATTATCTTTGGAGATAAGAAGTTCTTTATATCACAAGATAATTCTGAAATATTAAAAAAATTGTTTAAAGGAGGTAATGTTTAATGCCTATAATTTTAACATTAAAAGGTACACAACAAAACCTAGAAGGAAAATTTAATTTAACGTTTAAAAGGAAAAGAGAAGATATTAAAGAAGTTCTAATGAATGTTAGAAAAGAAAAGAGCTTATTTGATATGTTCCCATCAAGCATTGCACAGTCTCTATTTAATCAATTTACTAAAGAAGGTTATATAGATCATAATCAAGTTATTCAAGCTGCAGGAATAGACTTTTGTAGAAATCCATTTAAAACTGAGGTTGAATCAAGCATTTATTCCATTGATTTAGTTGCCTTTGAAATGGCTGGTTCAAATAGACAAATAGTTGTTAATATGGTTAGAAGATTAACTACAGAAGATAGAAAATCAGTTAATTTTACTTTTGGTAATACCGTACATAATAACGAATTAAATATTAATGATGAAAAAATCTACTTTGAAAGTGCTGATAATATTTCTGAAAGAGTGTATTTAGGACAAGAAAAAGAAACAAAGATTTGTTTTAATATCAGTGAAAATTTATATGATGCAGGTTTTGGTTATAAAAGTTCAGGTGATATTAACGATGTTTGTAAACAATATGTTTTAAATGTAATTAATTCAAAACAAAGTTATTATTCACTTACTGATGATTTAGAAAGTATTAATATTAAATCATCAATATAAATTGGCATATTAATAATCTCAATATTATCCAATTCTATTTTTGTAATTGCGCCATTCATTAAATCACTATTACTAAAATCCTTTAATGACTTAATATTA
>JAILLM010000037.1 GCA_024693165.1 Bacilli bacterium
AAATTAAATATAGGATGTGAGTTAATATGGAGAAGAAAAAGAAATTAATAATACTCTTAATAATTTTATTAATAATACTATTATTAATATATTTTTAATTATAATTAAAAGTATTAATAATAAAGATACTAAGATACAAAACAATAAAACTACCACTAGTAAAGAAGTAATTAGTAGTTTTGAAGAAACTAGTACCATTAGTACTACTAGTGAAAATAATGAAACTACTACTAGTATCGAAACAACAACAAGTACAATTACTAGTACTACTAGAGAAAATACAACTACTACTAATAAGACTACTAAAAATACTACAAAAGAAACAACTAAAAATACTACATCCGCTACCACAAAAACTTTAAACTGTACTACTGATTATACATTAATAAATAATATGTCTTCAATAACAGTTAATGCAAATTATGTATGTCCAACTGATACACATGAAACATCAAGTGATGAATGTGTAAATTTAAATGGTAGTATTCCATCAGAAACTGAAGAATGTCCACCAGGATATAAAGCAATACATATGATATCATTTGGTTCTCCAGATAGATATGATTGCTTACCATTATATAAAATAATATATAAATGTGATGATGGATATACTCTTCACGATACTAATAAATGCACTAAAATAGTTAATCCACAATAAAAAGAATATCTATTAGATATTCTTTTTGTTTGAACTATTATCTAATAAATAGTTATTTTTATCATTTAATTCAGAAAAAGATTCATTTTTAATTATAATTTCTAATTGTTTTCTTGCTGATTCATTAAGTTTAATTAATCTTTCACTTTGTTTAATACCTAATTTAATATATTCAGAATTAGCTATTTCTAAATTATTAAGTATTATTAATTGTATTATATTAGCATAATCCCTAATATTAGTTTCTTTAGGGAGTTCTTTATTATTTAATCTCCACTCACCAGCAGTCATTCCAAAAAGTGCTACATTTAATACATCTACTTCGTCAGCATATACTGTTTTCTTTTGTTCTTCATTTAATGTAGGAATAATATATTTATTAATAGTATCAGTTTGAATAGAATAATTTATCTTAGTAAATAATCTTGCTACATTCCATTTATTATCAATATCTTTCATTTCCTTTTCTTTAAGTCTTTCAAATTCTTTAATTAGATATAACTTAAACTCAGGGCTTAACCAACTAGCAAATTCAAAAGCAATATCAGGATGTGCAAAAGTACCAATACTATATCTACCAGTACTTGGAATAATCCCTTTAGAATTTGTTAATCTACTCCATTTTGTGGGTGTCATCACAAATTTATTTGTTCCTAAATCTCCATTTTTAATTCGGCTGAATTCCGCCGAATTAAAATTATAGTTATTTAATTCTTCCCACAAACCATAATATAAAACTGAATCTTTATTTGACATCCATTTTTTAATTATGTCATTCGGTTCTGAATCTTCAACATACTTTGCTAAATCAGTAAGTGATATATAATCTACTCCATTAACATTCATTATTCTTATGTTATTATTTTGAACAATAATTTCATGTATGGGCATATTTCCTCCTTTCTATATCTTTAATATAGAAAAAAGAAATATACTTTTTTGTTTGTTTTTGTTCTTTTTTAAAGGTCTCGAATTCGATACCTTTAAATTAAAAAAAATCAAAAATCTTTCTTTGATTTCTGATTATCTAATTCTTTTATATATTTATAGTTTAAATTATTATTTGAAGTAATTACTGACCTATTTAGTTTATTCTCTAAATCTTTTCTGGCTACTTTAGCTGTGTTTCCTCCCATACGAGCAATAGTTTTATTTTCTTCTAATCCATAAGGATTATATTCTTTCGCTAATTCCTTAGTAGCTTCTTCACCTAAATCTGAAAGTAATTCTTCAATACGGGTCATATTATCTCTAAGACTTTCTTTTCTTAATCCTTTAAAGTCTTTATATTATCTTGCCGACATATCAGCCCAACTCTTATATATTTCATCAGTAAGTATTGCATACTCATTAGTGTCTATAATTCCACTATTCTTCCAAATATCAGTTAATTCATTTCTAGTTTGAATTCCTTTAATTCTTTCTTGAATCCAACTCTCATCATAACCTTTAGCTCTATATAAATCTATCGCTCTTTGTGTAGCAATTGATGGATCAAATACTTCATCTACTCTTTCGCTACCTAAATGTGCTAACCATTGTTTTATTGGTTCAGCATTCTTACTAGGAATAGATTCAATAATTCTAAACATACCTTAGATATCAGTAACATCAGTTAAACGATATTTACCATCTTGAGCTTTTAATTTCAACTGTCTAGTAACACTTGACACTTCAAATTTTTCTTCTTTATTTATTTTATTTTTTAGCCAATTCCAATACTTTCTAGGTTCAACACTTTCTGATAAAGTACCAACAATATCAATAATACTAACATAATACTTTTCATTTTCATTGTCCCATACAGTTCTAATATCTTGATTATTAAATATCTTATTAACTAAATACATTTTGTTTTGATTCATAATCTTCCTTCTTTCTATTTCTAATATAAAAAAAGGATTAAACTTTTTTGCCGGTTTATGTTCCTATTTAGGACAAATAAACAATTTCTACTTAATTATAACTAAATAAAAAAATCAAACATCTCTGTTTGATTAAATACTTAATGGTGCCCCTGGTCGGACTCGAACCGACACGTTACTAATAACAACGGATTTTGAGTCCGTCGCGTCTACCAATTCCGCCACAAGGGCATAACACACATATAGATTATATAAAACCTTTATGTGTTTATCAATAAAATTATTTTTCTTCTTTGTCCTTATAGATTGAAGTAAATAATTCAGTTTCATCTTCTTTTGGTTTATTCTTAGTTTCCACTACTGGAAGATCATCAATTGTTGCCAAACCAAAATAATCTAAAAATTCAGAAGTAGTTCTATAAAGATTAGGTCTACCTGGTAAATTAGATTTACCTGCTTCTTTAAGTAATCCTTTAGCAGCTAACTTTCTAATTAATTGCCCTGATTGAACTCCCCTCATTTCACTTACTTCAGATGTAGTAATTGGTTGATTGTAAGCCACAATCGCTAATGTTTCAAGAGCAGCTGGAGAAAGCTTAGTAGTTCCAGGATTATATACTAACTTTTCATAATATTCTTTATGTTCTTCTTTAGTAGTAAGTTTAAAAGCATTACCTAAATAACTTATTCTTAATCCCCTAGTAGGTTCTTCATACTCTTTTTTTAGAAGTTTAAGAAGTTCTTTTATTTTATCTTCTGAAAGATTCATACTATCTTTTAGAACATCAATAGTAACTCCTTCATCACCCATAACAAATAAAATACCTTCTAGTATACCTAGTTGTTTTTTTATTTCATCAGTCATTTACTTCACTTCATTTCTAAATATATACTACCATAAATTTTATCTTGAGTGATAGTTAATTCTTTATTCTTACTCATTTCTAAAATAGAAAGGAAAGTAATAATAACATATGGTTTAGATGTATCTTCAAAAAGAGATGTGAATTCACATTTCTTTAATTTCTTTAGAGTTTCTCTTATCTCTTTAGATCTTTCAGTAACACTTAATTCTCTTTTAGTTATCTTAGTATTAAGTGGTTTATTAAGTTCTTCTCTTTCAAGAAATACTTTTAAAGCATTAGTTAAATCATCTATACTTACATCACTTGATAGTGGTTTATCAGACATATACTCTGATAAATCACTTGGAAGTTTTGTAAAGAATACACTTCTTTTATCTTCAAGATCTTTAAACTTATTAGCTACTTCTTTCATAGATTCATATTCAAGTAATTTTTCTTGTAAGTCTTCAGTAGAATTAATTTCATATTCTTCATCTTCAGGTTCATCAGTTTTACCTAATAATAATTTAGATTTTAAATGAAGTAATTCTGATGCCATTACTAAGTATTCACTTAATAAATCTATACTCATATCTTTAGATTCATTTATAAAATCAATGTATTGTTTAGTAATAGATTCTACATTGATATTATAAATATCCATCTTACTACTTCTTATTAAATGTAATAAAAGGTCCAAAGGACCTTCGAAATCATTTACTGTAAATTTTTGTATCATTCACAATCATATCCTTTACCAATTTGAGAATAGACTATGACTTTAGCTAAAGTATTTTCTTTATAGTAATTTGTATCAGTAAATTTATCAGGATAAGTGTATCCTCTAAGATCTATCTTAGATAGATAAGTAAATCCTTCCTCTTCTTCATTTACTGATGCATATTCACTTCCTAATATATCTGCTTTAGTTTGATACTCTTTTAATAGTTCTAAGTATTTAGTACTAGTATAATTTTTTACTTTTTCTTTAACAGTATCATTAATAGATATTAAATAATTATTCTCAAATACATATTCTATTTCTCTAGTATTTCTTTTACATGTAACACTACCAATACTAGATTCATCACTACTAACTGTATATGAAGGATAAGCACTTTCATCTTTTAGTGTAACTAATTTACCATAATATGTATGAGTTTGATTAAATTTTAATTTAGGATTATAGAAAGTTACTCTTTGAGTTGTTGAGTCATAATCTTTTCCAATTAATTTAATATATCCAATTAAAGATGATTCTATATTTATGAATATATATTCAACAAATGAAGAATCA
>JAILLM010000007.1 GCA_024693165.1 Bacilli bacterium
GACGAATTAATTAAACTTGATGTCGATAGCATAACTTATATTGATATACTTAATCGTGCTGATGTGAATAATCAAAGAATATTCTTAAATGAATTAATAAAAAATAAAAAGAATATATATTATGGTGCAATTGATTATAAAGGAAACAATAAACAAATCATTTTTGATAATATTAATGAGTATTTGAATGGATCTCAAAATCTATATAATCTATTGAACTTTGTTAAAGAAGATCCAGTCGCAACACAAAAAGTTAAAGATTATATTGATACACATGAAGAACAAGCTATTAATTCAATTTTTACTGAAACAAAGAATATGGTAAAAATTAGTGATCCAACAATTAAAGAAGTAATAAGTTTAATAGTTAAAGATGTTATTAAGAATGAACAAGTAAAATTATCAGATATTACATATAATGGTGGTGGATATTCTCGTATTTTATTAATTGGTGATAAAGTAGTAAAACTTGGAGATAGAGCCACTAAGACTTTTCCAAATAATCCATATATCGTATCACCTTTATTACGAAAAGAATTAGAATCAAATAACGAAAAGTGTTTTGTAGAAGTAACTGAACGTGTAGATACTAATGAAAAAGTAAGTAATGAGGAATTATATCAATTATTTAAGAGTATAAGAGATTTAGGATTAGTATGGACAGATGTTAAAGATACTAATGTTGGTAGACTTAATAAGGAGAATATAATTCATTGGAGAGATAATATCGATCCATCTAATGAAACTTTAGGGTTAGATAATAATCGCGGTGAATCTGTTCTAAGTGAAGGTGATTTAGTAATTTTAGATGCCGACTTTATATTTGATGAGAATGATCTAAATATTGAACACACTAATAACAAACCGCTTTTTGATACTTTCGAAAAAAGGTATCAAAATGAAAAATTAGATATAATTGATATTCCATCAGATGGAGATACAAATGAAATAAAAGAAGAAAATATAATTCGTAGATGAATTTAAAACGGAAAGTGATTATATGAAACTAGATGAAGAACAAAAACAAATACAAAAACTACATTTTCCAATCGCGGGAATGATAGTATTAACATGTCTTGCACTATTTGGAATAGGAATAATAGTTTTAGCTATATGCACAACTGAAGATGTAAGTTTATACAATTTATTTTATTATCATGGTTTTGAAATAATAATATCATTGTTTTTTGTAGCAACTGCAATATTTTGTTGGGCATTATATATAATAAATGTTTGTATGAAACCATATACTGATATTTTATATTTGGTAGAGAATGGATATGATAATTCATTTGCTGACAAAAAAGGGAATAAGTTAACTTGTCCTAGTGAAGTAAAAGAAGAACCTGAAAAATATTATGAAGTTTATAGAACGCATAATTATGTTGTATCAATTATTAGAGAATATACAGAAAACTCAAAACCATTTGAGCCGATGATGAAAGAAAGCTATTGGTTAAATTTATATTTACCAAATGGAGAAGAAGTAAGAGAATTATTAGTACTTCCTATTTTATATGTATTAACTCTACCTGGATTATTATGCGCAATTATGGCAGAAGATGTAATGCCTAAATTTGTAGGTTTATTAATTACATGTTTACCTGTTTATTGCATAGTATATGATTTTGTAAAAAAAATACAAAAATAAAGGAAGATAACATTTATTAATTTGAAAACAATTGTCGTTTTTGATATTATAATTAATGCAAATGAGGCGATTTAATGGCTACAAGAAATAAAGATAAAAATGACTCAAGAAATACAATAATTAAATTGACTGAAGAGGAAGCAAAGACAGTATATACTATTCTTTATAAAATTTTATATAGTATTGAAAAGGAGGATTAATTTATTATGGTAAATATAATTAATGAAAATAATTTTGAAACTGAAGTATTAAAATCAGAAAAAAAAGTAGTTGTAGACTTTAATGCGGAATGGTGTGGTCCTTGTAAAATGTTAGCACCAGTTCTAGAAGAAATAAGTGAAGCAAAAACAGATGTAAAATTTGTTTCAGTAAATGTTGATGAAAATCAAAACTTAGCAAGTGAATATAATGTTATGTCTATTCCTTGTTTAGTAATCATTGAAAACGGTAAAGAAGTTAAGAGATCTGTAGGTTTAATGCCTAGACCTGAAATTGAACGTTTTATAGGTGAATAATATTTACGATATAGTAATTATAGGTGCAATCGCTGCTTGCGATGCAATAAATTATTTAGAAAATAAATAGCATTTGATGTATAATCATATTAGGAGGGTTTTATGCTAGGATCAAATGATAAAGTAACTTTTACTGTAATTAATATTAGAGATAATGAAGGAGTATTAATTAATAAAATTTATAAACTTCCTTTAGAGGAAGAAGTAATACTTCCTAATAATATTGAAAGAGTAAGCATTTTTGAAGGACACTCGGGTATGATTGATCAAGGTTTTGTTGCTTTTGATATCATTGTTGGAAAAAGAAGCAAAATAAAAGATTTAACATCAGAAAATAAAAGAATGTTTATAACTTGTGATTTAAATTTCAAATCTGTAAATGATGAATGTGTTTATAGAGAAACAGAAAATGGATTTGAAATATTCTCTCATGTTAATCAAAATGATTTGGTAGTATCAAGTGTTGATAGTTTAATAAAAACATTAAAATTTGTTTCGGCTCAAGTAAGTACTATCAAAACAACATGTAATAAAGTTAAAGAATTACGCAAATAATGTAATTCTTTTTTTTGAGTGTTATAATGAATATGGTGATTATAGTGAAAAAGTATATTAGGATCGGAGTTATTATTATTGCTTTATGTGGAATGGTTTATTCCTTATATAATATTATTGATTGGAAAAAAGATAATGATAAAAATAAAAAAGTTGAAGAAACAGTTAGTGATTATGTAAAGATTGAACCAGAAAAAGAAGAATATGAAGTAGACTTTAATGAATTAGAAAAAATAAATAGTGATACTATCGGATATATTTATGTTCCTAACAGTGGTATTAGTTTTGTTGTAGTTAAAGGAAATGATAACAACTATTACTTAAAACATAATTTTGAAAAAGAAAAGAGTAAGGGTGGATGGATATTCATGGATTACTCTAACACTGGTGATGTCACTGATAAAAATATTGTAATATATGGTCATAATAGATTAGATGGATCTATGTTTGCACCGCTTAAAAAGACGTTTAGCAAAGATTGGATTAGTGATCCTAAGAACTTAGATATAATCTATGTTAATAGACAAGGTATTTATAAATATAGAGTATTTAGTCAATATACAATTAATGCTGAAGACTATTATATTAAAACAGCATTTAATGATGATGATGAATATAAAACATTTTTAAAAGAAATGAAAAAAAGATCAATTAATAAATTTGATCTTAATGTTGATGAAGTATCATCTATAATTACGTTGTCTACATGTACTAACATAAATGATGGAAGAGTAGTCTTCCAAGCATATTTGCTTACTCCAGAAGCTGAGCCATATCAAGAATAAGTATATCATCATACTTATTCTTTTTTATGTAACTATTTATTTCAAATAAACATATTAGTTCATTATGATCTAAGTGTATTTGTTCTAGCATTGGAGGTAATTTAATTCTTGTTTTTAATTCTAAATTAAATTCTTTATCATACTCATAAATGGAAACTATAGATTTATTTAATGCACCAAATGAAGAAGAAACTAATAAGTACTTATCATTTAAAGCAATACCTTGTACAAGTGGTGCAAAGTCTTCGATTATTTTAAACTCTTTTCCAAGTTTAGATTCTTTATATATTTTTAGAATACTTTTTTCTTTTTTATTAAAATTACCTAAGAATAAAAGATCTCTATGATGTTGAATATAAGCACAAGCAGTTTGACCAAATATATTTATAAGCTTATCACTTACATCTATTTTTTCTTTTTTAGGATAAACTAAATCATTATTTAATACCTCGTTTAAATCATAAGCACTAATAGTTCCATGTTTATCAGTAATATAAATAGTAGAATCACCATCATAACAAATACCACCAACATGGGCATTATTATAAAGGTGAGTTCTTCTGATTAAATCAAAGTCATTATCATAAATAAAGATTATTGAATTACTTTCTTTTTTATAAGCAGTAATTAAATACATTTCTTCGACTTTAGTTATACCTTGAAATATATAACCCTCATTTTTGATTTTGAAACTATCTATTATATAGTCCTTATAATTTAAAGTATTTCTTGTATTATTTAGAAAGAATTTCATAGATGTTTTTATTAATTCACTATTCATAGAATCCCTCCTA
>JAILLM010000038.1 GCA_024693165.1 Bacilli bacterium
ATCATTACATATACTAAGATAATAATAGATCCTACAATAGATGAAATTAATTCTAAGATATGTAAGAATGCAAAACTTAATGTATTTGCATCACTGTTAATACGATTTATTATTTCACCACTACTTATCGATTCATAAGCATAAGCAGGTAAATCTAAAGCTTTTAGATATGTGTTATATCCAAGTCTTCTAGTTACCAGACTTTCTATTTTTTGTAATTCACTTTGACATATTTGATAAATAAGTACATCAAAAATAATACATAAAGCAAAGTAAATTAAAAAGTATATAATGGATAACATTAAATTATTATTAGTTACTTCTTCGACTGCCTTACCATTAAGATATCCACCAAATAAACCTGCAAATTCTACGGTAAAAATACCTAAACTTGCAAAAATAATTCTTATTTTTTTCTCTTTAATTAAGTTCCATAGAGGTATAAATTCTCTTAATTTATTTTTCATATATACCTCCTAATTTTTAAATAAAAACTACCATTTTCATGGTAGCCTAAAAGTTTTTAAGTTACGAGTTAAAAGAACAAAGAAGTTCTATTAACTCTTGCTAAATAATTTTTATCTACCACACTTAAATCTAAAATATTGAATTCAAACTTCTTCATTCTAATCACTCCTTTCACTTCAAATTCATTTTCAATATAACACTAGAGTTTTTTATTGTCAACTAAAATTAGTTGACTTAAAAATAGACTAGATTATTTTAGTCTATTTTTATTTAAAGAAAACAGTTGTAGGTCCACGATCACTTTCGTATTCACGGACCTTTTTATAACCATCTTTTAAAATATTATTAATTGAATAAATATTATCTGAATGAGCTTTAGTAAACATATGTGTTTTACCTATACTTTTAGCATATTCATTTAATACTTTCATCATTTCCTTTTGTAATCCATTACCTACATATTCTTTACTTACCATGATTGGTCCTAGACTACCAGTTACCGATTCATCACTATCAATATTATGTTTTATTAATGTCTTATTGAATACCGGTATATAAAATGCAGAACATACAGGTGTTGTACCGTCATAATACATCCAAATCTTTCCACCAATAGATAAAATATCTTCAATTTCATTTCTTTCAAATGTACCTAACCATTCTTTATGTTCCATATTATCTCTTACATATTTATATAATTCTAAATATTCATCAAGATTAACATTTTCACTTACTTCTCTTAAATCTAATAGTTTCATTATTGTCCTTTCTTATCTTCATCTATTATCATGATATTACTTGATTTTAATTCGTATCCACACTTTGGACAGAACTTATCTGACATATTAATTAATGAATAACATCTAGCACATCTTAATTCAACAGTTGAATTATTATTAGTTGTAGTAGTAGTATCATTATATTCACTTAATGCTTTACTAATACCACCATTCTTTTGGAATTCTTTGATTGAATCATCTAGGATTTGTCCAGGAGCTCCGAATGGAGATCTCTTAGTTACAAGAGACATGATTGGAACAATAATAAATGCTCCGGCAAATACTGCAAAGAAGTCTACCATTGCGATTGCTGTAGTAACAAAAAAATCAAAGTATAAAAGTATAGCTGCTCTTATAACAAATAGAATTGCAAATAATTGTTTATTATTATTTGGAGCAAGCATATTTGAAATTGGCCATAATACAAATACAGACATATGTATTGAAACAAATGCTTCCATACCTATTGCATATCCGATTGGAAAAACTTCACCGAAGACTCCCTCAAAAGTATCTGCAAAAACGATCATAGGAATCATCAACATAGTTATAAATAATAGTCTTTTAAATTTGTCTTTCATCATAAAGCACTCCCTATCTTTGATAAGTATATCATAAAAAAAATAAATAGACTTTATTTTGTCTATTTAATTATTTACTTGACCCATATTTTATTCCTAATGCAAGTAATATACTTCCAACTGAATTACCTAGAATCATTACTAAAATATATCTAATTACATCTATACTCCACAATCTTGAGATAGTGAAATAAAACATGTTTGCAACACAGTTTTCAAAACCGCAAAGTATAAATATAGTAATACCCATAAATGTACCAACGTACTTATCAATTAATGTAAATAATAATTCTAATAAATACTTAGGTTTATTATCTATTACATAACCTATCTTACCTGTATATAAGTTTAAACCAAAAAACACATATTGAATATAAACCTATACTAAATAGAAATGCTCCTAACATTTTTTTAAATATAAATAAATGGTACATCAGATACTTATTAGTATTCCTGCAAGAATTCCTTTAACTATAATTTTTACATTTTCAATAACTAATATCACCTAGTTTAATTATATAAAAAAATAACTAGTTTAAACTAGTTATTTTTCTCTACTATAAATATTGTATTCTTTTCAAATATATTCATTGCAAAACCTAATTTTAAGAATAAAGGCATATTTTTATATGCGTTAAATGATGTTCTTTCTATAAATTCCTTTAAAGTAAGTGTTTCATAGTATCCATATGGATTAGCTATTGTTATAGTATCATTCTTTATATCAATACCAGTTACTAAGGAATAATGAAGAGTCCATTCATCTTTATATTTTGCTGACCATTCAAATGGAACTGGTATTCCTCCAGATAAGCTATTATATATTTTATCTATCATTTCAGTATTTTTTAAATACTTATGCATTGTTGTCTTATAATCTTTAAATTGTTTATTCATCTCTTTTTCAAATAATTTTCCAGTTGAAGTAACTACTTTACCATAAGTATCATATAATGATTTTTCGGTAATTGAAGAATTATCCCATTTAGAAAACATTTCAATTACTGCATAACCACAAGAATATTTTTGTTCAAAGACATCTATGTTATCTATTTTAATAGCTTGATTATATTTTTCATTAGAATAGATTATACTTATATCATCATTA
>JAILLM010000043.1 GCA_024693165.1 Bacilli bacterium
CAATGATGAATTTATAAAAAAGAATAGTGCTTTTTTGATAAAAGGGATGGATTTTAAAATAATACTTTCTAAGTTAGAAAATGATGATAAGTTAGAATATAATAAATTTAAAAGATCTTATTCATTGCCTAGTGATATTGATAAGGTTGATGTTTCTTTAAGTTCTTCTCCATACAGAGTTTGGTTATTTGTTGATAATAATACTTTATATTATTATAGTGATACTCCTGGAGAAATATATATGAATGAAGATTCTTCGTATATGTTTGGAATTAAGGATGGAAAATTAGAAAATATTGATTTATCGGGAATGAATAGTAAATATGTTAAAAATATGAAAATGATGTTTCAAATGAATACTACTGTAAAGAGTATTAATTTGAAATCTTTTGATACATCAAATGTAACAGATATGACTGAAATGTTTTCTGCTTGTAAGAAACTTGAAGAATTAGATGTTAGTTCTTTTAATACATCAAATGTTACTAGTATGGGTTCTATGTTTTCTTCTTGTTATATATTAAAAGAATTAGATTTAAGTAATTTTGATACATCTAAAGTTACTAATATGGGGTCAATGTTTAATAGATGTGAAAAAATGACTAAACTTAATATTTCAAGTTTTGATACATCGAATGTTACTAAATTATCTTATATGTTTTATGATTGTTATAAGTTAGAAGAGTTAAATGTATCACATTTTAATACATCAAATGCAACAACTATGAGCCAAATGTTTAATAATTGTCGTAGTATTTCAGTTTTAGATGTATCTCATTTTGACACATCTAAAGTTACTGATATGAGTTATATGTTTGCTAGTTGTCAAAAGATTGATACATTTGATGTATCTCATTTTGATACATCGCAATTAAGAAAAGCTACTGGTATGTTTTGGTCATGTTCTGGTCTAAAACATTTAGATGTATCTCGTTTTGATACATCAAATGTTACAATAATGGAGAGAATGTTTACATATTGTAGTTCTTTATTAGAATTAGATGTATCTCATTTTGATACATCAAGAGTTACAGATATGAGTGAAATGTTTAATGGTTGTTCTAAATTAGAAGTTATTGATGTCTCTAATTTTAATACATCAAATGTTACAGATATAGGTGAAATGTTTAGTAGTTGTTCAAAAGTTAAAATGTTAGATGTTTCAAAATGGAATACATCAAATGTTACTAATATGAGTAATTTGTTTTCAAATTGTGCTGCTTTAACTGCTATAGATGTTTCTCATTTTGATACATCAAAAGTGACAACTATGGCATATATGTTCTCGTATTGTACTAAATTAGAAGAGCTAAATCTTTTGAATTTTAATACTTCAAAAGTAACAACTATGGCATATATGTTTGATAATTGCAAATTATTAAAAAAATTGTATTTAACTTCATTTGATACCTCAAATGTGGAAAGCGTGAATGCTATGTTTGAATGGTGTGAATCTCTTACTGAATTGGATATATCAAGTTTTAGTACTTTAAAGGTTAAATATATGGCATATATGTTCTCTTGTTGTTTAAATATTACAAATATTTATATTTCAAATGAGTGGAATACTTCTAGCGTTACAAGTTCAAATACAATGTTATTCCGTTGTCCAAAACTTCCAAATTATAATCCAGATTATAGTTATAATTCTGATTACTATAAAGTTGGATATGCATATGCTGGCGATGGAGGATATTTAACACTTAAAGTTTAATTTTTTAATTAGTTATGAAAGGGATTATATTTATAATCTCTTTTTTATTTGCTATAATTATATAAATAGTAGGTGAATATTATGCATAGAGATAATAAAGGTTTTACATTAGTAGAAATTCTTGCTGTAATAGTTATCTTAGCAATAATTATGTTGTTAGCTATACCTGCAGTACTAGATGCTTTGGAAGTTTCTAATCAAAAGAGTTTTGCTCAATATGTAGAAAGAATAACTAAAATTTCAGAAGAAAAATTAATTAGTGATAGTATGATATCTAAAGCAACAGATGATGGATGCTATATATATAATATTGAAACTGATTTAGGATTAGACAATACTGGTAGTTTTAAAGGTTATGTTTTATTAAATGCTACCGGTGAGGATTTAAAGCTTTATTATTCATTATGGAATGATAAATATATGTTGATTGCATATAATTATACAGATGAAACGACTTTTGATGGTAAGAAAAAGAAACCAATTGATGCGTTAGAAGTATATGATGCATCAAGAAGTAGTGAATTATCTCCAACTAATTTGTGTAATTATGCATGTAGTTTATGTACATATGATAATGCAAGTAATGATCCATATAATGATTCAGTAGATAAAGAGATTAAAGGTGATATGTCTAAAGTATATGGAGCTACTAAATTAAAAGACGGTAAAACTTTAAATAAATTGTTTGATACTATTGCAGGTGGTAGAGAAAATATATATTATATTAAAAGAAGCAGTGTATTAGATGAAGAAGCTGATAAAAAAATCATTACAGTAGATAATGAACCTTCAAAAAGTAATCCTGTTTATGTATGGTGTAAGGAAGATACATTATACTTTTATTCATATGCGATAAAAATATTTTTAAATAATGATAGTAAAAGATTATTTAATGGATTATATAATGTATTAGACTTTAGTGAGTTTATTGATGCTACTAGTGCAATAAGAGTAAATGATGCATCATATTTATTTAGTGATAATGGAAAAATAGAATCAATAGATTTATCTAATTGGGAATTAAAGAATGTTACTAATATGGAAAGCATGTTTTATGATGATAAAAGTTTAAAGACTCTTAATCTTGCAAATATTAATACTTCACAAGTTACTAGTTTTCATAGCATGTTTAACAGTTGCAAATCACTTGAACATATAGATGGAACATATATTGATACTTCTAACTCTAAAAATTTGTCTTATATGTTTGCTAATTGTGAAAATTTAAATAATTTAAATGTTTCTTATTGGAATGTATCTAAAGTTGAAGATTTTAATGCTATGTTTTATGGATGTAAAAGTTTAGAATATTTAGATGTTTCGAAATGGGATACTTCTAATGGAAAAATATTTAATTCATCATATAGTGGTATGTTTGGTGATTGTATAAAATTAAAGGAATTAGATGTTTCTAATTGGAATATGTCTAAAGCTGAATTATTAAATGGTATGTTTAAGAATTGCCAATCTTTATCTAAATTAGATGTATCAAGATGGAACACATCAAATGTTACAAATATGAATGCTATGTTTTATGCTACTTATTCGTTAAAAGAACTTGATATTTCTAATTGGGATGTATCTAAAGTAACCGTTATGGCTTATATGTTTACTAAAACTTCTGTAAGACAATTAGATTTTAGTAAATGGAAGACTGATAGTTTAGAAAGAATGACAATGATGTTTTATTACGCTAAGGTAACAAACTTAGATTTATCATCATTTAAAGTTGATAAAGTTACAGAGCTAGCACAAGTATTTTATGGAGTGGCTGCTAAAACTATAGATATTTCTACATGGAATACTGCACAAGTTACAAAGATGTATAGAATGTTTGGTGATTCAACAAATTTGGAACATATATATGTTGGTACTGGGTGGTCAGTTGAAGGCCTTGTTTATGTATCTGGTCAAGAAAATGATTCTTTAATGTTTCACAGGTGTTCTAAATTACCATATTATGACGGAATTGTTAGAGATCATACAAAAGCTTATGTTGGTGAAGGTGGATATCTAGAATATAAACCATAAAAGAATACTAACTAGTATTCTTTTTATTTTGCTATTATGTTAAAATTTATTATAGGTGATAATATGAATATCATAGATATAATTACAAAAAAGAAAAACAACGAAGAACTAAATTATGAAGAATTATCATATGCTTTTAATGGTTATTTAAAAAAAGAAATACCTGATTATCAAATGTCTTCATTATTAATGGCAATTGTTATTAATGGTATGCATTTAAAAGAAACTATACGTCTTACTGATATATTTTTAAAATCAGGAGATCAATATAATTTAAAAGAATTAATGGATAATGTTGTTGATAAACATTCAACAGGTGGAGTAGGAGACACTACAACTTTAATACTTGGGCCTATGTGTGCATCTTTAGGACTTAAAATGGCTAAGATGTCTGGAAGAGGTTTAGGAATAACTGGTGGAACTATAGATAAATTAGAATCAATTCCTGGATTTAGAGTTAATTTAAATAAAGAAGAATTAATTAATCAAGTAAAAGTAATCGGATTTGCTAATTGTGCTCAAAGTGATAATTTAACACCACTTGATAAAGTTATATATGCACTTAGAGATGTTACAGGTACTACTGAATCAATTCCATTAATTGCATCAAGTATTATGTCTAAGAAGATTGCATTAGGTGCAAAAGATATACTTATCGATGTTAAATATGGTAGTGGAGCTCTAATGAAAACTAAGGAAGATGCTGAAGAGTTATCCAATTACTTAAAAAAAATCGGTGCATACTATGAAACTAATGTAGAAACTATCATAGATAATATGTCTAATCCTTTATCTCAAGCAATTGGTAATGCTATCGAAGTAATCGAAGCTATAAATGTACTTAGAGGTAAGAAGTGCAAACTTAGAGACACTTGCATAGAAATTACTGCTAAGTTATTAGAATTGAGTGAAAATTTATCAGAAAATGAAGCAACTAAATTGGCCACTAACTCATTAGATTCTGGAAAAGCATTAAATAAATTTATGGAATTTGTTTCATATCAAGGTGGAAAGATCGAAGAAGTTTATTTAAGTGATAAAAGAATTGAAGTTAAAGCTAAACATGATGGCGTTATAAAAAATGTAGATGCACTTGGAGCTGCTAAGTTGGCTGCTAAACTTGGAGCATCAAAAATGACACTTGATGATACTATTGATTATTCAGTAGGTATATATCTTAAAAAAGTTAAAGGTGATAAAGTACAAAAAGACGAATCATTAATGACTTTATATGTTAATGACTATAATATTCAATTAAATAATGAAGATTTTGAATTTATCGAATACTAATATTTAATTATTTATAAAATTTTGATATTATTATATATAGAATAAGAGGGTGTAATTATGAATGAACAAACAAACTTAGGAGTACAAATGCCACCAGTAGCACCTGTACCAAATCCTATCGAGGCTCCAATACCAACAATTCAAGCTGCTCCACCAGTTGAGCCAGCTGGACAAACAGTATTAACAGAAAATAATGATTCATCAATGTTAGATGTATTGGATAGTAATCAACCTGTTCAAGATGTACAAAATATAGATGTTTCAATTCCTTTTATGGATAAAGGAGAAGAACCTGCAGTTGCACCTGTTGCTGCACCAGTAGTAGAAACTCCAGCAGTAAGTGCACCAGTTGTAAATACTCCTGCAGTTGAAATGCCTGCACCTTCAGTACAACCTCAAGAAGCTGCTCCAGTACAAATTAATTCTCCTGCAGAAATTCCTGAAGTTAAACCACAAGAACAAACTCCAAACAATGCTGGAGTAATGAGTATTCCTGAAGATGATAAAGCAGCTGGATCTTATTTAGATTCAATGCCTTCAGTTGAAGATCAAAAGAAAATGTTTGGTAAAATTAAAAATATAAATGATGTTACTGCTATCGTAGAAATTCATAAAGAAAATATGGTAGTACCTAACTTAATGAACTTACACGTAGTATTTGAAACTAAAGAAGGTAAGAAAATACTTGGTGAAGTTAAAACACTTGATGGTGATGATGCACATATTAACTTACTTGGACAATTCGTAGATAATAATAGATTCATTGCTGGTACAATTATTAAACCAACACTTGATTCCACAATTAGAATTATTCAACCTGAAGAAATGGATATCGTATTTGGTAAAAATGATCCAGGATCTATTTATTTAGGTAAAAGTGCAATATATGCTGGTAAAGATGTATATATAGATATTAATGATATGTTCTCTAACCATATGGCAATATTTGGTAATACTGGTTCAGGTAAATCTTGTTCAGTAGCAAGAATTGTACAAAACATATTCTTAAATAAAAACTTCTTACCATTTAATGCGAATTTATTCTTCTTTGATGCATATGGTGAATATAAAAATGCATTCAAAGTATTAAATCAATTAAATCCAAATTATCAATATAAATTTATTACAAGTAATCCAATTGATGATACTGATGTAATGTTAAGAATACCTGTATATCACTTAACTGTAGATGACATGTGTTTAGTATTACAAGCAGATAATCATCATCAATATACAATTGTTGAAAGAACATTAAAGCTTGCAAAATTATTCTCAAGAGATGATGAAAATACAAGAAAACTTAAAAACCATTTAATTGCTAAAGCAATCATGGCTGTACTTTTCTCAAATCAACAAGCTAATGGTAAAAAGAATGATATCTTTACAATTCTAAAAGATTGTTCTACACCTGAATTTAACGTTGATACTGATATTCAAGGTATTGGTTATGTTAGAAAGTTTAGTGAATGTTTTGGTATTGATAGAAATGGTGAATTTGGTGAATCAGTACTTATTAATGAATATTTACTTAAATATATAGATGATGAATTAGAGATGCATATGGAAGTTCCTAAAGATGCTTTTTATACATTAGATGATTTAGAAAAAGCTTTATCATTCTGTTTAATTGGTGATGGTTTCTTAGGAAATAAAATTATGCAAGATAATTCTACTATCTTACAAGTAAGACTTCATTCATTAAATAATTCATCAAATAGAAAATTCTTTGATGTACCTAACTACATTTCAATGGAAAACTTTATTTCTTCATTAATTGTACATAATGGTAAGAGAAGTCAAATTGTTAACATTAACTTAGAAGATATTGATGATCAATTAGCTAAGACAATAGTTAAGATATTCTGTAAGATGATATTTGACTTCGCAAAGAGTAGAGAAGATAGAGCACAAATTCCATTTAACTTATTTATTGAAGAAGCTCATAGATATGTTCAAAAGAATGATATAGACCTTTTCTTACTTGGTTATAATATATTTGAAAGAATTGCAAAGGAAGGTCGTAAATATGGAGTTATGTTAGATTTAATCTCTCAAAGACCAGTTGAACTTTCAGATACAGTTATTGGACAAACTTCTAACTTCTGTATCTTAAAGATGACACATCCATTAGACCTTGATTATATTAATAAAATGCTTCCAAATATCTCAGGTGATGTAATTGATAAATTAACATCACTTCAAAGTGGTACTATGGTAACATTTGGTACAGCATTTAAGATTCCAGTTATTGTTAAAATGGATATGCCAAATCCAGCACCTTACTCATCAAACTGTGATGTAACTGCTAGATGGAAAGCTTAATGTAAAATACCTAAGAAATTAGGTATTTTTTTATTAAATTCTATCAATTTAAGTTCATATATGATATATTTAATATACCTAAAGGGAGTTTTCTATAAAACCGACTAATGGATAATATTGGGAATCTAATCGACTTAATGTGTTGAAGACCTTGCTAGAAATAGATGTAGGGATCCTGATTTAAGTGGTGTGATGCCCACCTCGTGCGAGCGGGCTTTTATATCCACCTCTCTTTAGGTTCTTTCTTTCTATAAAATAAATACATATTTTATATGTATTTTTTTGTTTGTAATAATGATTATTAAATAAATAAATGATATACTTATTTATAGTAGGGAAGTGTTTAAATGAGAAAAATAGTAGATGGAAATACTGCTTGTTCAGAAATTGCTTACCTTTTTTCTGAAGTAGCAACAATTTATCCAATTACACCATCAAGTCCAATGGCTAATAATGTAGATTTATTAAGTGGTGGTGACAATTATAATATTTTTAATGATAAAGTTCATGTAACTGAAATGGAAAGTGAGGCTGGAGCTGCTGGTGCTATGCATGGTGCATTACTTGCAGGATCTTTAGCTTCTACATTTACTGCATCACAAGGGCTTTTACTTATGATACCTAATATGTATAAGATGGCTGGTGAATGTTTACCTGGAGTTATTCATTGTGCATCACGTACAGTTGCAACTCATGCATTATCAATCTTTGGAGATCATTCTGATGTATATGCAACAAGACAAACAGGATTCTGTATGCTTGCATCATCTAATGTTCAAGATGCTTATAACTTAGCAGCTGTTACACATTTAAGTGCAATCGAAGGTTCTTTACCATTTATTCACTTTTTCGATGGATTTAGAACTAGTCACGAACTTAATGTCGTAGATACTATTAAGAATAATGATTTAATTAGATTAATTAATAAAGATGCTTTAAAGAAGTTTAAAGATAGAAGTTTAAATCTTGGTGTTAAGAAGCAATATGGTATGGCAGAAAATGAAGATATTTATTTTCAATCTGTTGAAGCAAGACAAGAATTATATGATGCAATTCCTGATATTGTAAATAAATATATGGAAGCTATTAATAAACTTACCAAGAGTGATTATAAACCATTTAATTATTATGGTAGTAAAGATCCAGAATATGTAATTGTTGCAATGGGATCAGTAAACGATACTATTAAACTAGTTATTAATAACTTAGAAAAAACTGGGAAAAAAATTGGTTTAATCGAAGTACATTTATATAGACCATTTAGTCAAAAGTATTTATTAAATGTATTACCTAAATCAGTTAAAAGAATTGCAGTACTTGATAGAACTAAAGAATCTGGTTCAATTGGTGAACCTCTTTACTTAGATGTAGTTGCAGCTCTTAAAGACACTAATATTGAAATAGTAGGAGGAAGATATGGTTTATCTTCTAAGAATACTACACCAGCTCAAATAAGAGCAGTCTTTGAAATGTTAGAGAAAAAACCAAAAAATAATTTCACAATTGGTATTAAAGATGACATTAAAAATACTTCACTTGAAGTAGATGAAGAATATATTATTCCTTTAAAAGCAAAAGAAATTCAAATATATGGATTTGGCTCAGATGGAATGGTATCTGCATCTAAAGATATAATGCATATCTTAGGTGATAATAATTATTACGTTCAAGGATATAATGAATATGATTCTAAAAAGAGTGGTGGAGTTACAATATCACATTTAAGATTTGATAAAAATTTAATAAAAGCACCATTCTATGTAACCAATGCAGATATCGTAGTAGTTACTAAAGATGAATATTTCACTAGATATGAATGTTTAAATAAAATTAAGAATCATGGTACTCTTTTAATTAATACAACAGATGAAGGTAAATTATTTGATAAATTAACTAAAAGAGATTTAGATATAATTGCAGGCAAGAAGATAAGAGTACTTGCTATTAATGCTGAAGAAATAGCACTTAAACATAATATTAAAGGTAAAATAAGTAAGATAATGGAAATTATTATACTTAGTCTACTTATTAAAGATAAACTAGCAAACATTAATAATCCTTTAGAAACATTAAATAAATCTATTTATGAAACATTCCATACTAAAGGTGATGATATAGTTAAAAATAATCAAGAAGCTATCAAAGAAGCAGTATCTTCAGTTAGAAAGATAATGATTCAAATAAGTGGTAAAGAACTTAAAGAAGTAAAACTTAACCAAATAGCTAAAATTAGTAGAAGACTTGGAGATACTTTAACAGTTAGTGATTTAAAGAAATATCGTAATGGATGTTTTGAAGGCGCATTAACTTCAAAAGAAAAGCGTGGTACTTCAGAGTTTGTTCCAAAATGGAATAAAGACAATTGTATCCAATGTGGTATGTGTTCAGTAGTATGTCCACATGCAGTAATTAGACCATTCCTAGTTAAAGAAGAAAAAGGAATCGAAGCTATTGGTGCTAAAGAGTATAGATATATTATTAGTGTATCTGAAAAAGATTGTTTAGGTTGTGGTTTATGTGCATCTGTTTGTCCTGGTAAAGCAGGGGTAAAAGCACTTACTATGGAAAAAGCAGATTATAAGAAACAAAGTGAAGCAGATAAATTATTTGGAAGTTATGAAAATCCTAAACTATTTAATAAATTTACTATTAAGGGTTCTCAATTTGAAAAACCTAAATTTGAATTTAGTGGAGCTTGTGCAGGTTGTGGTGAAGCTGCATACATTAAGTTATTAACTCAACTATATGGGGACTCAATTGTAATAGCTAATGCAACTGGATGTTCTTCAATTTATGGAGGATCTGCACCATCTACACCATATTCACTTCCATGGGCTAATTCATTATTTGAAGATAATGCTGAATTTGGATATGGAATGCATTTATCTTATAAGAATAAACGTGATAGATTAAAATCTTTAATTAACGAAAATATGAAAGAGTTTAATCCTAAAGTTAAAAAGATAATGAAAGAATTACTTGATAACTTTGAAGATATAGAAATAACTAAGAAAGTATATGATGAATTAGATGATATTAAATTGCCTAAGAAAATTGGTGATTTAAGAGAATATATCAAAGCAAGAAGAGTCGTTTGTCTTGGTGGTGATGGATGGGCATATGACATTGGATTTAATGGTATAGATCATGTATTGTCTTCAGAAGAAAATATTAAAGTAATGGTATTAGACACTGAAGTATATTCTAATACTGGTGGTCAAATGAGTAAATCATCTCATTTAGGACAAGTTGCTCAATTTGCAGGTATTGGTAAAAAGAATCATAAGAAAGACTTATTTAGAATAGCTATGTCTTATCCAAATTGTTATGTAGGAACTATTTGTTTAGGTTCTAATATGATGCAAGCAATTAATACTATGAAAGAAGCAATGGAACACAATGGTCCATCAATAATCATTTGTTATTGTCCATGTATTGAACATGGTATTAAAGGTGGAATGAGTTGTTCACTAAGTGAAGAAAAACTTGCAGTAGATTCAGGATATGTATTATTAATGAGATATAATCCAGAAACTAATATGATCAACTTAGATTCAAAAGAACCAAACTTTGAAAAGTATGATGAATTCTTAATGAATGAGGTAAGATATAGATCACTTAAACTTAAGAATAAAGAAGCAAGTGATGAACTTCTTAAACTTAATAAAGAAGCTGCAATAAATAGATATAATTATTATAAAGAATTAGTAAGTAAACAAACAAAGGATGAATAATTTCATCCTTTTAATTTTTATCAAAATAATATAAAATATCTTTGAAAGAAGTGATTCTATGTTTAATAGATTAATTAAATTAAATTGGTGCATATAATTTATAAAAAATTTAATCTAAAAAGTTCTTACTAATCGGAGTAGGGGAGTAGGTTCTTCGGTCCTTGAAGTATTAATAAGAAATATCAAAAGAATTACCAATAAAAACAGAAGGATTATAAATGATTAATATCATTTATTTTTTTATTTTATTTTGTTTTTATACAAATCATGTTATATTTTAGATGGTGAAATGTATGAAGAACAATAAAGGTTTTACGTTAGTGGAGTTACTTGCAGTAATTGTAATTTTGGCAATTATTATGTTAATTGCAATACCTGCAATTTTAAATACAATGGAAAAAGCAAAAAGAAAATCATTTATAACATACGTAGATAAAATAGGTGGTTTATCCTCTCAAAAATATTTAAAAGATAGTATTGAAGGTAAACAAAGTGGATGTTATTTATATAATATTAAAAATGATTTTGACTTAAGTAGTACTGGTTCTTTTAAAGGATATGTATTAGTAAAATCCAATTCTAAAGAAATAAAATATTATATTACTTTATGGAATGACGATTATATGTTAGTAGCTTATAATTATACAGACGGAATAAATTATAAAGAACAAAAGAAATCAATTGAAGAATCTCTAGAAATATATGATTCATCTAGAAGTGATGAGTTAAAACCAAGTACATTATGTAATTACGCATGTAATGAATGTACATATGATAGTGCTATCAATGATCCATATGATAATAGTGGTGATACTAATCTAACCGGAGATATTACAAAAATTAAAGGTGCATCAACTCTTTTAAATGGAACAGATTTTACCAATGCTATTATTAATGTAGCAGGAAGTTTAGACAATGTTCATGAATTTAAAAAAACTGATACACTAATAGATGATGCTACTAAAGAAATAATATCTAGTAACGATCAATCTTCACTTGATAATCCAGTATATATTTGGTATGAGAATAATATTATATATTTTTATAGTGATGCTACTAAAATATTCTTAAATTCTAATTCAGCTAAAATGTTTTATGGTTTTAAAAATGTAGAAGATTTTGGAGATATAATTAATTATACTTACGCAAATAAAGTTAGTACCATGAGCGATATGTTTGCTGATAGTGGAATAACTAAAGTGGACATATCTAATTGGGATACTCCAAATTTAACTAATATGAATGGAATGTTTAGCAATACAACTAAATTAAAAAAAGTAAACTTAAGTAATATTAATACTTCAAAAGTAACAAATATGAAATCTATGTTCTATAAATCTGGTATAGAATATGTTGATTTATCTATGTTGGATACAAGTAGTTTAGAAAGAATTTCAAATTTATTTGACTCTTCAAAAATTGTAGAACCAAATATGTCAACTTGGAAGACACCTAATTTAAAGGATATGAATCATATATTTAGATGGTGTACTGAATTAAAAAGGGTAGATTTAAACTCGTTAAATCTTAGTGGAATAAAAGCATTAGGATGTTTATTTGAAGGATGTTCTAAAGTAGAGGAAATAGTTGTATCTAATTGGGATATTGGAAAAATACAAGTATTAGATAGTTTATTTAAAGGATGTTCATCTTTAAAAATATTAAACGTTTCAAAATGGGATACTTCAAATGTTACTAATTTTTACTCATTATTTTATGGTTTACAATCTATTAAAACATTAGACGTATCTCATTGGAATACATCTAAAGCAACGAATATGGGTTATATGTTCTATTACACATCTAATTTACAAGAATTAGATATATCAAATTTTGATACCAAAAATGTAACTAATATGTCTAGAATGTTTCAAAATTGTGGCGCAAAAGAATTAGATTTTAGTAGATGGTCTACTCCTAATCTAAAATCTGTTGAAGGAATGTTCTATGGATGCCAAGCTACAACTTTAGATTTAAGAACAATAAATGTATCTAATTGTACTAATTTTAGTGGAGTATTTCATTTTGCATCAGCATCAACGATTGATATTAGTACATGGAATACATCTAAAGTTACAAATATGTTTAGGATGTTTTGTTTTTCTAGTGTCCAACATGTTTATATTGGTGACAGTTGGTCACTTGCATCGTTAGACACTTCTACTTCAAGCGAAATGTTTCATAAATGTGATAAAATACATAATTGGAACGGTACTAAAGATCAAACAAAAGCTTATGCTGGAAGTGGTGGTTATTTTGAATATAAATAATATAAAGTAAAAAATTTATATTATTAAAACAACAATTTAAAAAGAAAGTTTAATTTAAACTTTCTTTTATTTTTCCATTAAGAATTTTTTTAATTTTAATTATCCATGTATTGAACATGGTATCAAAGGCGGAATGAGTTGTTCACTAAGTGAAGAAAAACTTGCAATAGATTCAGGATATGTATTATTGATGAGATATAATCAAGAAACTAATATTATCAACTTAGATTCAAAAGAACCAAACTTTGAAAAGTATGATGAATTCTTAATGAATGAAGTTAGATATAGATCACTTTAACTTAAGAATAAAGAAGCAAGTGATGAACTTCTTAAACTTAATAAAGAAGCTGCAATAAATAGATATAACTATTATAAAGATTTAGTAAGTGAACAAAAGACTGAATAAGTCTTTTGTTTTTTTATTTATTTTAATATAATTATAATTGAGGTGAATTATGAAAAATAATAAAGGTTTTACATTAGTTGAGTTATTGGCAGTTATTGTAATACTTGCAATCATTATGATAATTGCTATTCCTGCAGTACTTAATACATTAGAAAGTGCAAGAAGAAAGACGTTTGGTGAATATATTACAAAAGTATATGATGTAGCTACTAAAAAGTATTTATCAGATGAATTATTAGGTAATTCAAGTGATTATGTTAGATACGATATTACTAAAGATTTAGATCTTAATAATACCGGGGATTATAAAGGTTATGTTGTTATTACTAAGAATACTGATTCAATGAATGTTTATATTGGTATATCTGATAAAAATTATCATACAGCTACTAAACTAGGAGATGATGATTCATCAATAGTTAATTATATTAATTATACTTTTGGTGGTGAACCAATATTTGTTAGTCCATTAGAAAAGTATAATGGAAGTAGTAATTCATTTACTAATGGAGAAATAACTGATTTTAATTTACCAAGTAAAGAAAATAAAAGCGAGTTAAAACCAATATATAGTCCTACTTCTAGTGAAGCAGCTGAACTTATAAAACAAACTAATTTTGAAAAAGAGTGCAAAGATTTTATTAAAGCTGCTTATAATGACTATAAGAGTAAAGGATTATCTTCAGCAACTTATAAATATTCTGATTTATTTGGAGAAAATGATTTAAAAACTGGTGCTATATCAATTGATATTAATGAAGGTATTGTTATTGGAAATATTCAATATATGAATGAAGATTATCATACATTTAATAAATATTCATATTTTGATGAAAGTAATAGAGAAGAAGCAACTACAATATACAATAGTTTTATAATCGAAAATGATGATGTATATTTTAAAACAAATTATGTAACTAAAGTAGAAGCTATTGATTATGATCAATTGGAATATAATTTTATTGAGTATTATCTTAAAGATCATCCATCAAGTGAAAATCCTACTGAAGAAGAAAAAGCAAAAGCTGAATTAGAAGAAGCAAAATATGCATATGATCATTCAAATAGATATATATCTAATGATTATAATGATGGATATAATAGAGAACAATATAATAATCTAAGATAGAGGATGAAATTATTCATCCTTTTATTTTAATAAAAAATAATATAAAATATTTTTGAAAGAAGTGATTCTATGTTTGATAGATTAATTAAATTAATTGGTGCATATAATTTAGAAAAGATTCAATCTAAAAAAATCTTACTTATTGGAGTAGGAGGAGTAGGTTCTTCTGCTTTAGAAGCTTTAGTAAGAAATGGATTTAATAATATAGATATAATTGATTTTGACACAATTGATATAAGTAACTTAAATAGACAATTAATTACTACGAATGATAATGTTGGTAATTTAAAATCAAAAGAAGCCGTTTTAAGAGCAAAATCTATTAATCCTAGTATTTCTATTAATTCGATAGAAAAACGTCTAGAAGTCGATAAAATTGATGAATTATTAAGTAATAAGTATGACTATATAATAGATGCTTGTGATGATATTAAAGTTAAGTTTGCATTAATAGAAAAAAATCTTAAATATGAATCTAAATTAATTACTTGTTTAGGTACTGCTAAAAAAATAGATCCTACTAAGTTAAGTATTACTTCTTTAGATAAAACTATTAATGATCCTTTAGCAAGAATATTAAGAAAAATGACTAAAGATGCTCATATTAATCAAAAGAATGTTAAAGTTGTATCTTCAACTGAATTACCAAGAAAAACTGAAGGATTAGGAACTGCTTCATTTGTACCTAATACCGCTGGTATATTATGTGTTAATTATATTTTTAATGACATTATTAAATAGAGTGATTATTATCTCGCAAGAGATGCAATTTGGAATATTTTCTATATGTCGTAGACAAGATATATTAATTAATAAAAAATAACAGGATATAAATCCTGTTATTTTATTTTTCCATTAAGAATCTTTCTAGTTTTATTGGATCTTCATCTTTCATAACTATTTTATATATTAAATCTATAACTGGCATTTTAATCTTTTTTCTTTTAATAAGCTGATAAATAGACTTAAGAGTGTAGTAACCTTCAACAGTAGTTGAATCTAAATACTCTTGTGTTTTCTTTTTATTTCCTTTACCAAGTAATACACCATATGTATAGTTTCTTGATTTAGTAGAAGTTGCAGTTAAAGTTAAGTCTCCAACTCCAGCAAATGATAGTATTGAATTCTTTTTACCACCTAAACCAACGATTAAAGCTCTGATATCATGTAAAGATTCAGTTATAAGGAAACATCTAGTTGATTCTGAATAACCAAGTCCTTCAAGGATACCTGATGCAATAGCAATTACATTCTTAATTGAACCACATAATTCAGTACCAATCATATCTTTAGATTCTCTTAATTTAATATTAGTGCCTTTATATATTTTAGACACTTCAGTAAATACTTCATGTGATTTAACTGCACAAGCAAGACCAATAGGTTCTTCATTAGCAATATCAACCGCAAAAGAAGGTCCACTTATAACACCAAGCTTTTTAGTTTTTATATTATTTAAGAATACTTCATGAACAAATCTACAAGAACCTTGTTCAATTCCTTTAGAACCAATAATAAATATTTGATTTTTATTTATATATGGTTTCATTTTCTTAGAAACTTCTCCAACATATTTGGCTGCACACATTATAAACACAATTTGAGCATCTTTAAGAGCAGTTTCATAACTATCAGTTATATTTATACTTTTAGGTATTTTAACCCCGTTAAAAGCATCTACACCATGTTTCTTATAATCATCGAATTTTTTAATATTATCACTAGATTCTGTCCACATAGTAATCTTATTAGATTCATTTTTGCTTAAGGCAAGAGCCATACTTAATCCATAAACCCCTGTACCAAGTATAGTTATATTCATTTCTTCATCTCCTCATTAACTTTATTTAAACCATTCTCGTACTTATTATCACATGCATGATAGAACTTAACGTTCTTTATATTATCAGGTAAATATTGTTGTTTAACCCAATGTTTAGGATAACTATGAGGATATTTATATAGTGGATTATTTTCACTATTAATATGTTTAGGAACATCCCCAGTAGATCCTTTTCTTTCTATTAAACTTAATGCTTCATCAATCGCACATATTCCTGAATTAGACTTGGGTGATAGAGCAAGTTCTAAGACTGTATCTGCAAGAGGAATTCTTGCTTCAGGCATACCTAACATTTCACAAGTTTCAATACAAGCTCTTACTTTAGGTCCCATTGATGGGTTAGCAAGTCCAATATCTTCATATGCAATTACAGACATTCTTCTATAAATAATATCTAAATCTCCAATTGCAATAAGTCTTGCCAAATAATAAATTGCAGCATCAGGATCAGACCCTCTAATACTTTTTTGAAAAGCACTAATTAATTGATAATGGTTATCACCATTTTGATCACCCAAAATAACTGGTTTATTATTTATAGATTCTACTAATTTTAAAGTTATATGATGAGTTTTACTTGAATAATAAGATACTTCAAGTAAATTAAGCGCACTACGATAATCTCCACTTGAAAGATAAGCAATTCTTTCTAGTGCATCTTCATCACACTTACATTTTGGAAGTAGGGGAACAGTTTTTAATAACCCTTCTTTAATATCACTCACTGTTAGACTATTAAGTTCAAATATTTGACATCTACTTCTTATAGCAGGATTAATTTTATAATATGGATTACTAGTAGTTAAACCAATTAAGATAATTTTACCATTTTCAATATATGGAAGAAGTATATCTTGTTTATCTTTATTCATTCTATGAATTTCATCTACGATTAAAACTATTTCTCCATACATTTTAGCTTCTTCGATAACTATATCAAAATCTTCTTTTTTATTTATAACTGCATTTAATAATCTATATCTTAAATTAAGCTCATTAACTATTACATGAGCAAGTGTAGTCTTTCCAGTTCCTGGAGGACCAAAAAGAATCATACTAAATATATGACCATTACTAATTAAATTAGATATTACTTTATTTTTACCAACCAAATGTTTTTGACCTATAACATCACTTAATTTAGTTGGTCTTATTTTATCTGCTAGTAATTCCATAAAATCACCCTTATGTCTATTATATAAAAAAACTTATCAATTTAATAGGAAAATAATATATAATAAAGATAATAAGGAGGTAAAAAAATGAATGATCAACATATAAGTGAATTCTTATCATACTTAGAATTAGATCTTAATTACAGTAATAATACGATTAATTCTTATGATAATGATTTAAAAAAGTTTGACTCTTATTTTAAAAATAAAGATTTACTAAAACTTAACGTTAATGATTTAGTTAAATATATATCTACTTTAAAAGATTTATCTCCTGCAAGTGTATCCCATATGATATCTACTTTAAAAACATTTTATTCTTATTTTATAAAAATAGATAAGATAAAGGTAAATCCAACTGATGCACTTAAGTCTCCTAAATTAGGGCTTCATTTACCTGAATATCTAACCGAAGATGAAATAGATAAACTATTAGATATTAAAATTGAAGATCCATTTAGTGCAAGAAATAAAGCTATCTTAGAGTTAATGTATGCAACAGGTTTAAGAATATCAGAAGTAATTTCTTTAGAATTTAAAAATATAGATTTCGAAGAATGTATTGTTAGAGTCATGGGGAAGGGGAGTAAAGAGCGAATTGTCCCTATTAATGATTATGCTTTGAAAGCATTATCGACGTATATCGACGATTATCGACCTTTAATGATAAAAAAAGACATAAATAACTATATATTTTTAAATAATCATGGTAAACAAATGACTCGCCAAGGTGTATTTAAAATGATAAAACAAGAATGTCTTAAAAAAGGAATAAAGAAAGATATATCTCCACATACTATTAGACATACTTTTGCAACACACCTACTTCTTAATGGAGCAGACCTAAGAATAATACAAGAACTATTAGGTCACTCAGATATAAGTACAACTCAAATATATACACATTTAACAAATGAAGAATTATTTAATGATTATAAGAAGTATTTTCCTAGAGATTAAATAATATTATACTTAATAATAAGGAGAATTAATATGAATGAACAAGAACAAACTAACATAACACCACAAATTAATCCAATCCCAGAAGAATGGAATAAAAAACCAAAGAATAATAAGACTTTAATTATAATATTAATAATCTTATTAGTATTATGTATCATTCTTATTATTTTTATTAGTTATATTTGTATTTATATAATAAAAAGTTCCTCCAATAATACATAATACT
>JAILLM010000112.1 GCA_024693165.1 Bacilli bacterium
GAAAACATTTTAATCAAATGAAGTTTTTTAATTATATAAAAAAATCTAACAATCATTTTGTTTTTTAATGTTTCTCCCTTAATATCTTTAAATGATAGGATCCAAATATCATTTAAAGATATTAAGGGAGAAACATTAAAAAACAAAATGATTGTTAGATTTTTTTATATAATTAAAAAACTTCATTTGATTAAAATGTTTTCTAGAGTTTATTGTAAAGGAGAATAATATGCATACATTTGTAGTTTTAGCTTATAAAGAATCTAAGTTTTTGGAAGATTGCATTAAATCTTGTATAAATCAATCTGTTAAGACTAATGTAGTAATAGCTACTTCAACTCCTAACGAATTTATAAAAAGAATGGCAAATAAATATAAAATGAAAGTTATTGTTAATGAATCAAATAAAAAAGGTATAGGGTATGATTTTGATTTCGCAAAAAATGTGGCTAATACAAAACTAGTAACAATTGCTCATCAAGATGATATATATGATTACAATTATGCTGAAGAAGTTATAAATGCATATAAGAAACAACCTAAATCTATCATAATTTTTCCTGATTACTATGAAATACGAAAAGAAGGAAAAGTGTATAAGAATTTAAATTTAAATATCAAGAAGGTATTGTTATTTAAATTAAGATTTCATGGATGGTCTAATAATAGATTTATAAAAAGATCAGCATTAAGGATAGGTAATGCAATTTCTTGTCCTGCAGTTACATTTGTTAATAAAAATTGTACTAAAGAAGTATTTGCTAGTGATATGAAGTGCGATATCGATTGGCTTGCATGGGAAAGATTGTCTAAGCTTAAAGGATATTTCTATTATATTCATAAACCTTTAATGGGACATAGAATATATACTGGGTCAACTACATCTGCTGTATTAAAAGATAATGGTAGAATAAAAGAAGATTATGAGATGTTTAAGAAGTTTTGGCCAAAGCCTATTGCTAAGTTTTTAACCAAGCTGTATCAAAAGTCTGAAGATAGTAATAATGATTAAAACGATGAGTTTTCATCGTTTTTTTATAGTATATATGATATAATTTTAGAGAGAGTGATGTTATGAAAAAAGATGTTGCAATAAAAGTAACTAATATGACTAAATGGTTTAAGTATTATTCTGATAAGGCTAATACTATGAAGGAAAGATTAGTTAGAGGCTGGAAAAGAAATAATAATGAAGTACATACTGTACTTAAAAGTATTGATTTAGAAATAAAAAAAGGAGAAACTGTTGCATTAATAGGTATTAATGGATCAGGTAAATCTACATTATTAAAATTAATGACTAAGATTATATTTCCAAATAAAGGTAAAGTTGAAACGCAAGGTAAACTTACTTCTTTACTTGAATTGGGTGCTGGATTTCATCCTGATTTTACAGGTAGAGAAAATATATATTTTAATGCTGCTATATTTGGGTTAACTAAAAAAGAAATTGATGATAGATTAGATACTATTATTGAATTTAGTGAGTTAGGTGAATTTATAGATTCTCCGATTAGAACTTATTCATCTGGAATGTATATGCGCTTAGCATTTGCTGTTGCTATAAATGTAGATGCTGATATATTATTAATTGATGAAATATTGGCTGTAGGTGATCAACACTTCCAAGATAAATGCTTCGCTAAGCTTGAAGAGTTAGCTAAATCTGATATGACTATAGTAATAGTTTCACATTCTATTGAACCATTAAAGAGATTATGCAACCGTGGTATATGGATAAATGATGGTGAAGTAAGAATGGATGGAGATTTCACTAAAGTAACTGAGGCATATATTAAGGAGTGTGCTTAGTATGAAGGTATTTAAAGAATTATATCATTATAGGGAATTTTTAAGAACTAATGTAAAAAAAGATATAAGAGGAAAATATAAGGCATCATTTTTAGGTGTATTATGGAGTTTTATTAATCCATTATTACAAGTTCTTGTTTATGCAATAGTGTTTCCATATATCATGAGAGTTCAAACACCACATTATTTAGTATTCTTAATATGTGGTATTATTCCATGGACATGGTTTACTATGAGTTTAAGTCAAGGTACAACATGTATTACAAACAATAGTAATTTAATAAAGAAAGTATATTTCCCAAGAGAAATATTACCTATATCATCTGTAACATCAGGTATGGTGAATTTCTTTATTAGCTGTTTAATAATAATGATATTTGCATTAATTGATGGAATTGGAATATCATGGCATATAGTATTTTTACCATTAATTGCTATTGTTCAATATATTATTTCACTATCAATAGTTTTCTTAACAAGCGCATTTAATGTATATGTTAAAGATGTAGAATACATGGTTAACTTTATATTAAACTTATTATTACAAATCTTTATCATTTTCTTGCATCCATTTATTTCTTTCTCAACTTGTTCTCTAGTTGTATAAGCATTAAATGGATTAACTGAATTACCTGGAGTATCTATCCATGGTCCAAGCATATCAAAATGATAATCATTAT
>JAILLM010000047.1 GCA_024693165.1 Bacilli bacterium
CAATATATAAGAAATAATAATTAATAATAATGCTATTCTTAAAACACCATAACTAATAATACTATAGCCATTAATTATTCTTAGAATCATTTCAATAGAAAATAAACTAGAAAATAATAAAATAAAATTTAAAGCATAAGTATTATCATAAAAATTAGTAATAATAAATTCTTTTATATTATTCAATAATTTCATTTCAATCTTCACTTTCTTTAATGAATAGTATAACACAAAATTCAAGTAATTGTTCATTAAATTTTAATCCACAAAAAAAGGGATCATTAAGATCCTTGAGTAACATCAAATGTTCCGCTGAAAGTTGCTCCGTCAGGAACATCTCCAGATTCACCTCTAAATACATTAATTGTATAAGTGTGTTTTGCATCAGTAACAGGTCCTGCAAATGAACCTCCACCAATTTCAATTGTACTCTCACCAGCAGGTATAGCTACAGGTAAAGTAGATGATTGAATAGTAGTACCATTTGAAGAAGTATTATTAGCAGTTATTGTATAAAATAAACTACCTTCTCCATATGTATTAGTGTCTACTTTTAAATTCACTTTATAAGTTAAATTATTAGCACTTGTAATAGATCCATCTAAAACAAATTTTTTAGATACTAAAGTTTCACCAGCACTTACATATCCACCACTAATACTTGGATCACTATAAATCAAAGTTCCATTTGAGAATTGAATTGTAGTATCACCTTTAACTTCTCTATTAGCAGCTCCAAAATATGAAAATGTTGTTCCAACAACACTAATAAGTAATGTAATAATTAATAATCCAGTTAATAATATATAATTTCCTTTATGTTCCATTTTAATATCCTCCAGTAAAAAATCTTACCCTATTTATACATAATATAATATCATGAATAGATAAAACTTTCAAAGGATTTTAAAACAAAAAAAAGATGTATAAATACATCTTATGAAAAGGAATATCTTTTAGCGTGAGTTTAAGTTTATATGTTTATAGTTGTATAGGATCGTTTTGTATATTCTTATTCCTTCTCACGTGATAAATATACAACACGAATGTGAAAATTATATGAAAAAAATTAATTTTTCGACAATTTATAACTATTTTTTCATTCTGAAATAGAACGTAGTAAACTCAACCTTTGAATCTATACCAAATTCAAAATTATGTTTCTCTAAAATATTCTTAACAATGGATAAGCCTAAACCTGTACCAACAACATTTCTTTTATGATTTTTATTTTTAGTGTAATATCTATTCCATACAAGAGCAATTTCTTCTTTAGTTAATGATTTACCTGTATTCTTAATAGAAATTGTATAATGATGTGGTCTTGTTTTAACTGAAATAATTACTTTTCTATCATCACCAGTATGTTCAATAGCATTATTAATTAAATTATAAAACACTTGATCCATTCTCTTCTTATCTGCTTTAACAATAACAGATTCTTTAGGAAGACTTAATTCAAAATGAACTTTTCCTTCTTCTTGTAATAAATCATATCTTTTTAATACATCACTTAGTTGATCTAATAAATTATATTCTTTAATATCAAGAATAGTATTATTAGATTCTAATTTAGATAAATCTAATAAATCATTAACAAGCCCATTTAATCTTTCAGATTCTTGTATTATAACATTTAAATCTTTAATGCGTTTACTTTCATCTTTATATTTAAAATCTCTTAACTTTTCCGCATAAGCTTTAATCATAGTTAAAGGTGTTTTTAAGTCGTGAGAAACATTAGCCATTAAATCTCTTCTCAATTCATCAGTATTCTTCATTTCAGCAGCAGCAACAGTTAATAAATCTGCAAGTTCACATAATTCAGCTACATTTCCACCATCAAACTTAACATCATAATTACCTTCCTTAAGTTCTTTAGCTGACTTTGTTAAAGTTAATATAGGTTTAGTAATCATCTTAGATAAGATAACAGAAAATACTATACCAATACTTGAAAATAATAATACTATATATAATATTTGTTCTTTTAATAATAATGTAGCAATATCTAAACTTTCAAGATTGGTATTTAATAAAATATATTCATTATTACCTAAATCAACATAATAAAGAATAGATCTAATATTATCTTTACCAATTAATTTAACATAATCTACATCACTATATTTTAATTTA
>JAILLM010000049.1 GCA_024693165.1 Bacilli bacterium
GATATAAATACTATAAAGAGAATTCATATGATAAATATGCAATTCCTGAAGAAGTTGTATTTGAATATAATAAGGAGGTAGATGTTTTTAGTACAAATACTTTCTTTAATCTAATTACTAATAAAAATGTTGATTTATTAAGTGTTGATGAAAAAATTAATACTGAAAGTACTGGAACTAAAAGTAAAAAAGTAACAATCGAATTTGATAAAAAGAAGTATTACATGAAGATGGATGTTAATGTTATTGATGTAACCGAACCATTAGTACTTAGCTATTCAAGTAATATTACTACAAGTCTTATGAATGTTACTTATCCTTGTGATAAAGCATTATATATAGATGATTATGATAATAAACCAACATGTGTAATTGATGGAGATGTATCTTATGATAAAACAGGTAGTTATCCAGTAACAATGACTATTAGTGATAAAGCAGGAAATGAAGTTAAAAAAGATATAACTATTAAAGTAGTTGAACCTGGACAAAAATCATCTGGATCAAGTTCAAACAGTAAACCAACACCCGTTCAATTCAGTGATGTTATTAGTAAATATAAAAACGATAATACAATGATTGGTATAGATGTATCAAAATGGCAAGGTAATATAGATTTTGAAAAAGTAAAAGAAGCCGGTTGTGAATTCGTAATAATAAGAATTGGAGTTCAAGCTGGTAGAAACTATGATTATAATGTAGATGGTAATTATAAAACTTATATAGAAGGTGCTAAAAAAGCAGGGCTAAAAGTTGGAGTTTATGTTTATACCACTGCACTTAACTTTAGTGATGGTGTTAAAGCAGCAGATTTTGTTATTAATACTCTTGATGGTGAATCTCTTGATTTAGGTGTTGCTTACGACTGGGAAAATTATCAGTATTTAATGAATTATGAAGTTTCACTTCATGATTTATGTGCAGGATATACTGGATTTAAAGAAAGATTATCTAAAGCTGGAATTGATACTCACTTCTATGCTTCAAAATTTTATCTAGAAAAATTCTGGGTTTATATAAACGAACCTGTATGGTTAGCTCATTATGCTAGTTCCACAAATTATCAAGGCGAATATTATATGTGGCAAATAACTGGTAACGGTAAAATTGATGGAATTAATGATAATTATGTTGATATAGATATTTTATACAAATAAAAAAGGAAGTTTAATACTTCCTTTTATCTTGCTCTACCAACTGTTTGTTCTAATTCTCCATCATTAATTTGTGATGGATCTACTTTATTTAAGTATACAGTTTCTTCTTCAACTCCATCGCCTGCTTCGATTTCCACTTCATCATCATCGTCTTCTGGTCCGGAATTTTTAATTTGATCTGCTACATCTTGAATTTGAGGTGCAGAATCAACTATTTTCTCTGCATTTTTTTGTTCTGAATAACTAAATCCAGCTAATAATGCATCTTTTTCTTCTTCTGTTACTTGTTCAGTATTTACTTTATCTGAATTTGTAGCAGTAACTCCAAAATTATCAACAGCAATTTCTGGAACATCTGGAACTCCAGAAAAAATCTTTTTTTCTAATTTTTCAACTTCATTTTTATTGTCAGTTTTTTGAACATTCTTTGATAAAACATCAGCAACTCTTGAAGAAATTTCTGTATTTGTAAGTGGCGCTCCACTATTTATAATATCATGAACCAAATCTTCAAATAACATAGTAGTTAATTGATTATTACTATAAATTGCTTCTTCGTCATAAGAATTCTTTTCAGATAATTCTTCGATAGCATCAGAAACCATATTTTGAACATATAATTCAACATTTAAAACATTGTTAGTCATAAATACAATATACAATTCATCAATTGTTAGTGTTTTTGGACCATGTTTTAATGTGCCATTATCTAAATTAATAGCTCCAATTTCTTTATCTTTTAATACATCTATAAATGATCTAGTAACAACTTTACCATTTTCATCAACATAATTTGGTAATTGTTCACTATATTGAGGATCATTAAATTTATCAGCAATTAATTCGTCTAATCCTGCTAAATAATTCTTTTTAGTTTGATTAGCTCTTTCAACTAGTAATGGTTTTAATTTTTCAGCATCGAATTCAATATTATCATGATAATCATTAATTAAATAATCTTCGACTGTTTTATATTTAACACCATCCGCTAATTTTAATCTAATAATTTGTTTTAATAAATCTTTATTTTGTGGATCATTATATAACGCTTGATCCATCAATGATATTCTTTCTTGTGCAGTGCTTGCCATATTCATCACTCCATAATCATTATAGCATATTATTTATTCAAAATATCAACTATTATTTTATCATCAAAGTCATAATTGTGATATTCTTTATATTTATCTTCTGTTCTATCTTTTAAATAGAATCTTCCAATTTTTAAATCTTCAGCCCCTGGGAAATTCACAAAATTTGCATGTTCAGCATCACTCATATCAAATGTAATTAATACTGATGAGTATAGATTTTTATCGCTTTTAAAGAAATAATTATCGGTATTCGAGAATGCTGCTATTAAATAAACTCCAGTTCTACCTAAGAAGTTAATTAATGCTGTGAATTGTTTAGAAAAATCTTCTGATAAAACCAATTCATTATTATCATCAATTACTAGTACAATATCGTTTAATTTATCTTCAGGATACTTATCATTATAATCTTCGATAGTATCACAATCTTCTTTAGTTAAAAGAATTTCTCTTCTTTCAGCTTCTCTTAAAACTTTAGATAAAAGCTCAATTCCTTTATCATTATCTCTTAAAGCGTATTCTTTTGAATAACGAGAATCTGCATAAAGGTTTAATTCTACTCCACTTGAATCAATTAATACAAAATCCATATCAACTGAAGTATTATTTTTAATTAATTGGCAAACGATTTCATCAACTAAGATTGATTTACCAGATCCAGTTTCACCAGTAATAACTATTGATGAGCTATCTTGAAGATCAATTACTTTTTCTTCATCGCCTTTATATCCTACATATACTTGATATTTTTCATTATTCTTTTCAAGAACCTCTCTAAAATCTTTGTTTAATCCCATAACCCCTCCTAAAAATCATATGATTTTAAATCTACTTTAACTTCATTATATATTTTATTTCTATCTTTTAATGGAATATTTATTG
>JAILLM010000099.1 GCA_024693165.1 Bacilli bacterium
AATAGTTTTATCTAACCCAATTACGCCTTTAATGCCATTCTTTTTACATCCTTCAATAAATAAATGTGAAGAATTTAAATTATCATCAAGTATACCTAATGTTTGAATATTATTCTTTTTTGCAAAACGAAATAAATCTTCTAATTTAATAAGACTTTTGAATAAACTAAAATCGGTTTTAATACCAAGATTAACAAACATATTATCACCATCCAAACATTAGTTCTCTATAAACAATTATACTATAGCAATTTTTAATTGACAATCAAGAATTATGTGTAATAATATACTTAATTAAATGGAGGATACTATGGGAAGAGATAAAGGAATATTAAGTAATAAATATTATAAACAAATTACAGAACTAACAAAATTATATGATTCAATATATAAAATATATCAAGAATTAGCTAACTTAGAAAAAAAAGGATTAAAAGATTCTACAGAATATAAAGATTTAGTTGATCTATTAAGTGGATGTTTAGATATAGAAAAAAGACTATTTACTAAATTCGATAATTTAGATTCAGTTGAAATGCAAGATATGATTTTTGATATCACTAGTTTAAATGGAAAAACTGAAGAAGAAATGGTTGATAAAACTAGACTATATACAACTAATAAAATAAAAAGATTATTAGCAAGATTAAGAGACTACTCCTTCTTAAGAAATGATACATATGATATAGAAGAAACTGAAGATACTGAACAAGAAAAAACATTCTTAATTCATGCATCAAATGGAATGATTCTTCAATTAAAATTATCTGACTTCAAAAAATTAGGATTCACTTATAATGAACAAACTGAAGAAGAACAAAACGAAGAAGAATTAGAAAACATTAAAGTAACTAATGATGCAATGTATTATAAAGAAAAATTAGTTAATGCTAATTTCTATAAATTACTTGAAGAAGAAATTGAAAAAACTAAATCTAAAAAATATAAAAATGAACTTATAGATTATAAATATAATCTTATTTACAATAGCATTTCACTAGAATCAGCATTTGTTAATAATAAAGATATTTCAAATAATGTAGATTTATATAAAGGTGTAGTATATTCATATGAATCATTATATCCAGATCAATATGATAACGTTTATTCAAGTGTTATTGAATCTGATATCGAAGATGCAATCAGAGAATTAAAAAGCAAAGTATATGAAGGACTTAAAGCTAACTCTGAAGAAGAATTCGAAGATACAATCGACACATTATATATTAAAGCATTAATAAATTCATTAATAACAGAAAATTCTCAACAACATATCAGAGAATTCACAAATGCAGCAAAAAATGAAGCTAGAACATTACCAGTAAAAGCAAATCTAAATTCTATTAGCGAAACTATTGAAAACATAATAAATTTAAATACTAAAGAAACTAATAAAGAATTAAAGCTAAAACACTAAAAAAAGTTGACTTAAAGGCCCATAATTTGGTATAATCAACTGGAATTGTTAAGGAGGGAAAGAAACATGGCAGTTAAATTAACAGCAAGAAAAGGATTAACTGGAAACAGAAGAAGTCACGCCTTAAACGCTACTAAACATAAACAAAACTTAAACTTACAAACTAAGAAAGTTAACGGAGTTAAAGTTACTTTATCTAACCGTGAATGGAAAGCGTTAAATAAATACAATAAAGCAGCTTAATTAATATAAATCAAGAGAAGTACAACTTCTCTTTTTTTATTGCTAAAATAAAAAAATAAGATGTAAAACATCTTATTTTAAATTATTAATTCTTGAAACAATTCTATCCTTACCTAATAATCTAATAATTTCATATAGGTCTGGAGTTTGGTCTCTAGAAGTTAAAGCTACTCTTATGCATGTAGAAACATCTGCAACATTTCCTTTATAAGAATCAGGATCAGCTTTATATTCTTTCATGTTAGAAGTATAACCTTCTAATGAATCAGTTAAGTCTTTAATTCTATTGAACCAAGTTTCTTTATCATCATCTGGATTATAATAATTTTCAACATAGTTAGTAACTATTGATTTTATTTCATCCATATTATTGATTTTACCCCAAGCAAATTCAGTTGGGTTATATAATTCATCAAACATATACCAAATAGCAGGTCTTACATCACTCCATTTAGCATAGTCTTTTCTTGGTTTCTTTTGTTCTCTTTCAATATTAAGAATTGCTTTTGTATAATCTACATCTTTATTAATAATTTCATTAAATTCAGTATCATATTCTTTAGACCATTCATTTAGGAAGTCAAATACTTGATCCTTAGTAAGTCTAGAAATATAATTCTTAGAAATATTATCAAGTTTATCTAAATCATATAAAGCACCAGATGGACTCATTTTCTTAGCTGAAAAATCAAATTCAGTAAATTCAGCATCAGGATGTCCTTCTCTCCAAGCTTCATAGTTAGAATTAGCAATTGTCATAATAGATTCAATTACTGAATAAATTGGATATCCATTTTCTTCATAGAATGTCATTCTAGCTTCTGGATCTTTTCTCTTAGAAATCTTTCTAATTTGATCTCCATCTTTCTTTAAGATTAATGGAGTATGAACATATTTAGGCATTTTATAACCAAATGTTTTAAATAATTCATAATGAACTGGAACTGAAGCCATCCATTCTTGTCCTCTTATAACATGGGTAGTTCTCATTAAATGATCATCAACTAAATGAGCAAAATGATATGTAGGAAGTTCAGTAGATGATTTATAAATAACTGTATCATTATCATTTTCATGTAACTTCATTTCACCATTAGCTAAATCATTAAAGATAAAAGTATGATTGAAGTTTCCTTCAGATTTTAATCTTACAGTATATTGTTCACCATTTTGAATTCTTTCCCAAGCTTCATCTGGAGTTAAATTTCTAGATTTAGCAAACTTACCATAAATGCCAATTCTAACTTTTGCCTTAGCTTGATTTTCTCTAATTTCTGCCATTTCATCTGCAGTCATAAAACATGGATAAGCTTTACCTTCAGAAATTAATTTTTTAATAAATACTTTATAAATATCTTTTCTTTCAGATTGAATATAAGGTCCATAATTACCTATAGTCTCTCCACCCTTAATTTCATATTCATCTGGATTAAATTTATAATGATCAAGTACATGCATGATATATTCAACTGCACCTTCTACTTCTCTAGCTTGATCAGTATCTTCATTTCTTAAAAAGAAAACTCCATTATTTCTCTTAGCAATTACATAATCAATTACTACTGATAAAAAGTTTCCAATATGCATAAATCCAGTTGGACTTGGTGCAAATCTAGTTACAGTTACATTTTCTCCTCTTTCAGGATATTCACTCTCTAAATCTGCAATTGTTTTTGTAATATTTGGAAACATTAATTCTGCTAATTCTTTATTTGTCATAGAATTCACCTCGATAAATAATTATAATATAAAAACACTAAAATAACAAACATTTTAGTGTTCTTTTAAACTTAAAATCATATATTTAAATAGTGCTTTTAAGTAACTATTAAAATCATCATTAGTATCTAAACTTTCAATGATTTCATAATAGTTTGCTCCTACTCTA
>JAILLM010000169.1 GCA_024693165.1 Bacilli bacterium
TATAAGAAGAAAGAGTTAGTATAACTTTTTCTTTTGTTTTAAAACCATAAAGAACTTTTTAGTTCTTTTTTTATTTTTATGTTATTATTTATTTAGAGGTAATTATGGAAGATGTTAAAATAATTGAATATGAAGAAAAATATTTAGAAGATGTTAAAGATTTATTTGTTGAACTTGAAGAATACTTAGTATCTATTGATCAAGATAATCTTGATAGAGTACACGAAGATTATAGAGAGACCTATACTAAAATAGCTTTAAATGAATTTAAAGAAGAAGATGGTAAGTGCTATCTTGCTATTAAAGATAATAAAGCAATTGGTTTAATTATTGGTACAATTCCTAAATATGATAAGTACGATTATTTAGATTATAAATGTCCTAAAAGAGGATGTATTACTGAACTTATAGTTACATCTAAAGTTAGAAGTAACGGAATAGGTCAAGCACTTATTGATAAAATAGATGAATACTTCAAATCAAAGGATTGTGAATATGTGATCGTAGATATATTTGCATATAATGATTCAGCAATGAAGTTTTATTTCAAAAAAGGATTCCATCCAAGAATGGTTACAGGTATAAAAAAGATATGATTTTAAATCATATTCTTTTATTTTGATATTCTAATTTTTTTGCTATTTTTGTATAATTTATATGATAGGGAGATTAGATAAACATGAAGAAATTTTTAAAAGTATTAATTGTAATTTTAATAATCGCAGGAACCTGTTTTGGTGGATATTTATATATATCTAATAAAGTTAAAAAGAACATGGATGATTATAATCAAGCATGGAATAGATTTAACAGTGAATATGTAGTTAAAAAAGAAACAGTCGTAGATTATGTTAAAGGTTCAGGTGAAATAACTTCATTTAATATTGAATATTTAAATGAAGAAAACTATCCAATCAAAGATAAGTATGTTAAAGATGGTGATACTGTTTCACAAAAGCAAAAAATCATGAAAATTGGTGGAGACTACGAAACTAAGACATTAACTTCATCAATTAACGGAATCTATTTTGAAGTTTCTGGTGAAATGAATAGAATGACTTATGCTATTTATGATACAAGTGATGTTGGTATTGAATTTAGTGTAGATGAAAGAGATGTAGTTAAACTTGCTGTTGGTCAAAAAGCTATAGTTAAAATTGTAGTACTTAATAAAGAACTTGAAGGAACAGTTAACTATATTTCTAAATTACCTCAAAGTGGTAAATATAAAGTAAGAGTAAACATTCCTTTTGGTGATGATATTAAATTTGGATTTGGTTCAACTGTTAAAATAACTGTTGAAGAAAAAACAGTATTAACAGTTCCATATTCATGTGTTGAATTCATAGATAATAAGTACTATGTATTAAAGAAAGAAAATAAAGTAGCTTATGATTCTAATGATGAGTATTGGAATGAAACTCGTTATATGACTGAAGTACAAATTGGAACTATTAGTGGTAATTCAGTTGAGATTGTTTCAGGATTATCTGAAGGGGATATTGTAATGGGGGATGAATAATCATGATTAAACTACATGATTTAAAAAAGACATACTTCCTAACAAAAGATAATTCAGTTAATGCACTTAAAAATATTAATTTAGAAATTAAAGAAGGAGAATTCGTAGCAATTATAGGTAAAAGTGGATCAGGTAAATCTACACTTTTAAATGTAATTTCATGTATGGATTCTAAATATACAGGAAGTTATAAGCTTGATGATAAAGAAATAAGTAAAAAAAGTAAAAGAGAACTAGCTAAGATTAGAAATACCAACTTTGGTTTTATATTTCAAAGTTTTAATTTATTAAATAAATTAACTGCTTATGAAAATATTGAACTACCACTTGTTTATAAGAAAGTAAGAAAGAAAAATAGAAGAGCAATCATTGAATCTATTGCTGAAGACCTAGATATTAAAGATAGACTTAAACATAAACCTATCGAACTTTCAGGTGGAGAACAACAAAGGGTAGCAATCGCAAGAGCATTAGTTACAAATCCAAAAGTAATCTTAGCCGATGAACCAACTGGTGCATTAGATCAAAAAACAGGGAAACAAATATTAAATATTCTTAAAAGTTTAAATAAAAAAGGTCAAACTATTATTATGGTTACTCATGATTTAGAACTTGCAAAGAATGCTAAAAGAATAGTTACTATCTCAGATGGTAAGATAATTTCAGATGAGAAGGTGAAGACAAAATGATAATCGAAGCAATTAAAACATCATTTAAAGTGCTTACTACAAATAAATTAAGAACTATTCTTACTATGTTAGGTATTGTTATTGGTATATTCTCTGTATCAATTATATTTTCAATTTCTACTGGTACTAGAAAATCTATGAAAGATTCTTTTTCAGATTTTGAACAAGATACAATTAATGTACTTGTTGGTAAAGTTTCATCAATTGAAAGAGAATTACTTGAAAAAGATTTAAATAAATATGTAAATGAAAATGATAAAGTTGATACAATGGGTAAAACGATAAGTGTTAAATTTAATGAATATGAATATGCGCTTAGTGTTAAGAATTATGATAATCCTAATTATGGACATGGTTATAATTATGCAATAGATGAAAATTATGCAACTGTTCAATATAAAACTATGGAGAAAATTAAAATTAAAAAAGGTAGATTTTTATCTAAAAAAGATATAGTTACTAAAATGCCATATATTGTTTTAAGAGAAGATGTAGCTGAAACTTTACTTGGATCAAGTGATGTTGTTGGTAGAAAAGTTAATGTTAACAATTATGAATTTGAAATAATTGGAATTATGAATTGGGGATCTGATGAAAATGTACCTAATATGTTTATTTCATATTATTTCGTTAATGATGAGTTTATAGATGTAGAATCTCCTCCTGTATATATTATAAAAGTAAAAGATGTTAAAGATATAAAGGAAGTTGAAGGTCAATTAAAGAATATTTTAGGAGAATACACTTCTGCCGATCACTATGATGTTTATTCCATGGATTTAGATGAAATATTAAAAGAAACAGAAAGTGTTGTTAATTTAATTGAACTTGTATTTGTTGGAATTGCTAGTCTCTCAATTGTTGTTGGTGGTATTGGTATTATGAATATAATGCTTGTATCAGTAAGTGAAAGAATTAAAGAAACTGGTATTAGAATTGCACTTGGTGCAAGGAATGTAGATATTGTATTTCAATTCTTAATTGAAGGTATAATGATAACAATATTTTCAGGAATAATTGGCCTAAGTCTTGCATATGGAGCAACTATAGTCGCTAATAATATAATAGCTGGTTATGAAGATATAACTTTAAAACTTATATTAGACTTTAAGTCTTGTATATATATCGTATTATTCTGTGGAATCTTGGGAATAATCTTTGGTATTTATCCAGCAATTAAAGCAGGTAAGTTAGATCCTGTCGAAGCCTTAAAATATGAATAATTTAATTATGATATAATTTAACTATAAGGAGAATTAATAATGAAAGAAACACAAGAATTTTTAAAATCAGCTGGTGTTTATTATCTAGCAACTGTAGATGGAGATACTCCAAGAGTTAGACCTTTTGGAACTGCTGAAATATTTGAAGATAAGTTATATATTCAAACTGGTAAAAGTAAAGATGTTTATAAACAAATTGAAAAGAATCCAAATGTTGAAATATGTGCATTCAAAGATGGCAAATGGATTAGAGTTTCAGGTAAGCTTATTCCAGATGATAGAGTAGAAGCTAAAAAGGATATGTTAGATAAGAATCCTACATTAAGAGGTATGTATAATGAGAATGATGATAACACAATAGTTCTATATTTTGAACATGCTAAAGTAACTATTTCATCGTTTACTGAAGCACCCAAGGTTATTGAATTTTAAGTAGGCAACAAGCCTACTTTTTTGTTATAATTTTATCAGGGTGGTTTAATATGAAGATGATAGATGAAGCATTTGAATTTGCACTTAATGCACATGATGGACAAAGAAGAAAAAGTGATACTAAAAAGCCAATGATTATTCATCCAATGAATGTTGCAAACATTCTAAATGAATATGGTTTTGATGAAAACGTAATTGCTGCTGGATACTTACATGATACAGTTGAAGATACACCAGTAACATTTGAAAATATCAAAGAAAAATTTGGTGATGATATTGCATCCTTAGTGTATGGAGCATCTGAACCTGATAAGAGTCTTTCATGGGAAGAAAGAAAACAACATACAATTGATACAATTAAAACTTTAGACTTAAGACATAAAGCTATTATTTGTGCAGATAAAATAAGTAATCTTGAAGACATGAGAATTCTTTTTGAAATAAAAGGTGAATATGACTTTAGCGCATTTAAAAGAGGATTTGACTCTCAAAAATGGTATTACACTGAAGTATATAAGAATCTAATCGAAGGTGAAGATAATCATCCAATGTTTGAAAGATTAAAGACTTTAATTGATTATATATTTGAAAACAAACGTGGAGACGAATTCTTAATTAATAATGTTTTTGAAAATAATCTAGATGAATATAAAAGATTAAAAAGACTTCATTACAAGAAAGAAGAAATATCTAAATTAAGAACATTTGTAGATACTGAACCATATGTAATAGAGTTTACTGGAACTCCAAGAACAGGTAAAACTACATTAATAAATAACTTAAATGATTTCTTTAAAAAAGGAAAATTTAGAGTTGATGTAGTAGAAGAATTTACAACATCTAAACATTATAAAGAAAATATTTATCCTAAAATAAAAAACGAATCTAAAAAGTTTATTAATACTGAAATACCAAAATATGTTTTAGCTGATTTAACTTCAAGTCTTCATAAAAATCCTGATATCATAATTATTGATAGAAGTCTTTTTGATAGATTAATATGGTTAGATAGATTATGTCTAAAGGATGGAATTAGTAAAGAAGAATACGTTGAATTAAGAGATAAATATATTAGATTTATTAAAGATTATTACGATATTATTATTGGTACATATACAGATCCAATAACTGCTTTAAAAAGAGATTATAAAGCTAATCTTTCATTAGAAGAAAGAAGATTCTTAAATGAAACAAACATAAATGAATTTAATACATCTTTCTTAAATCTTGAAAAAGTAGCTAAAAGAGATGATGTTAACTTTAAAATGTTTGATACAACTAATATAACTCAAAGAGAATTATCATTTAATGTATGCGAAACAATATTAAATGATATGAAATCTAAACTAATTGATAAAGTTAACGACAAAAAGGAACTAAAAAGAAAAATATAGTATAACTATTT
>JAILLM010000031.1 GCA_024693165.1 Bacilli bacterium
AAACAAGCAATTATTAAATATGGTGCTCTTTGATACATTTCAATTAATTTAATCATTATCTTTTTCATCATTTTTCTCTTTAAATTCTAATGTTTTATATTCTGTATTATCTTTATTCATAAGTTTAACACGTGTCTTTAAAATCATATCATGTAATCCCCTACAGTCATCTCTTAATACTACAATACCAAACATAAATATAATATAGAATGAAGATAAAGCAGTTATATATTTATAAATACTTACATAATCTTTATAAGTTAATACTATAGCTAATATTGAATGAATTAAAGATATAACAATTGTTGAAGTAAATAAACTTCTAACTAAGAAGATCTTTAAATCAGGTACTTCATCATTTTCATTAACAACAAATAATCTTAATAACTTCTTACCTAAAGTTTGTCCCTTTAATACAAATTGTAAAACTCCAAAATAAAGAATAGTTGCAATTAACTCTAATATATATCTATTTAAACTTAATTTATTAGATTTATAATCTGTTTCTCTTGCAAAATCTTTAGCTTTATCAAGTATTGCATAACTTACCTTCTCTTTAGTAGTTTCACTACCCACAAGAGATTCTAAGCTAGAAGCTAAATTTGGATATTTTTCTTTTAAATCATTATATTCTTCTTCACTAATTATATTATCTTCAAGTATTTCATCATACTTATTATTTAGTTCTACATACTCTTGACCAACAGCAGTATAAGATTCATTTACTGCTAAAATTTCCTTACTTTTAAACAAAGGAATATTAGGTGTTACAAAAGTTAAGAATAGTCCTAAAACAATAATATCTACTAAATAAGCAAGCATTCTAAAAATTACTTTTTTCATTCTATCACCTCTTTAAATTATACAATTAATTCTAAATAATTGAAATATTAAAGTTTTTATTGTATTATGTTTCTAGGTGATAAATATGGATTTTAATTTAGTAATAGAATATATAATTATAATCGCAGTACTACTAATAATTGCACTAGTTATAGTTAAATTAAATCATAAAGACTTTAATATGGACGTTAATAAACTAGTTAAATGTTTAGGTGGAAAAGATAACATTCTAGATTCAGAAACAACAATGTCTAGATTTAAAGTAACTCTTAAAGATGTTTCTAAAGCAGATAAAGAAGGGCTTGCTAAGCTTGGTGCTCAAGGTATCGTAGAAATAGAAAATCAATTAAAAATTATTTTAGGACCTAATTCTAAACAATTAAAAAGATATATTAAAGAAATAAAAAAGTAGAAGAAAACTTCTACTTTTTTTATTAAACTAATTTAATTTTAACAATCTTCTTTTTACCTTTTTGTAAAACGAATTCATCTTTTTCTATTTCAGCTTTTGAATCAGTAACTTTTTCATTATCAACTGATACTCCACCTTGTTCAACAAGTCTTCTAGCTTCACTCTTAGATGTGCAAAGTTCTGCAGCTATCATAATATCTAAGATATTCTTAGAATCAGTATGTACTTCAGTAGCTTCTAAATCTTCAGTAGATCCACCAAATAAAGCTTCACTCTTTGCTTTTGCAGCCTTAGCTTCTTCTTCACCATGTAAGTCTTTAATAAATTCGTAAGCTAAAGTTTTTTGAGCTAATCTTAATTCAGGTTTTTCCATATGTTTAGCCATTAAATCTTCAATTTCTTCTTTAGTTAAGAATGTAAATACTTTTAAGTATTCTTCAACTTTAGTATCACTAGAGTTAATTAAGTATTGGTAAATATCATATGCTGGAGTTTTTGTTTTATCTAACCATAAAGCATTTCCTTCAGACTTTCCAAACTTATTTCCATTAGCATCTAATATTAATGGCATAGTAAATGCATAAGCTTCTTTACCTAACATCTTACCAATAAGTTCAACACCAGTAGTAATATTACCCCATTGATCTGAACCAGCAGCTTGCATTATACAATTCTTTTCCTTATATAAATGTACAAAGTCATAACCTTGTAATAATGTATAAGAAAATTCTGCATATGTAATACCAGATTCTAATCTTCTAGCAATAATATCTTTATTTAACATATAATTAACATTTACATATTTACCAACATCTCTTAGAAAATCAATAAATGTGAAATCTTTAATCCAATCATAGTTATTAACTACTTCAACATCATTATCAAATAAACCTAATACTTGTTTCTTAATACCTTCGATATTATTTTCAACTACTTTTTTATCAATAATTTCTCTTTCTGCAGTAGGTCTTGGGTCACCAATTAAAGCAGTAGCTCCACCTACTAAAAGAATTGGATGATGTCCATATTTCTTTAATCTCTTAGCAGTTAAAAGAGATGAATAATGACCAATATGTAAAGAATCAGCAGTTGGGTCAGTTCCCCAATAAAAAGTGATTCCACCTTCATTTAATTTCTTTTCGAAGTCTTCATTATTAGTCATATCTTTAATTAGACCTCTATACATTAAATCTTCATAACAAGTCATTGCCATATAAATTCCTTCTTTCTAAAAAATAAAAAGACCATGACGTAGGAACGATATTAATCGTGGTACCATCCTACTTCATGATCTTTATAATCATCTTTAATTCTTAACGCGAATACACGATTTGACTCCAGGGTTGTAAGGCCTTTCTTCATCAATTGAATTAATTATAAAATATAAAAACTATCTCGTCAACACTAACTTGCAAGTGACTTATATATATTCACTGCCGCAATTATTAAAGAAGAATTATCATTTACTTTAATCTTCTCCATATCAGATGTATTGTCATTCTTTTTAGCATTAGTTTTAATATCTCTAGCTAAATCTAAACAATCATAATCATATGAATTATCTTTAGTTACAATTTCAATAAAGAATACTGTATCATCACCACCAGTTGTGAAAGCAACTAGTCTATTTAGTAATCCATCAATTGTTTCAGCTACCAAGAATTCAGTATCGCTCAAAGTAATTTCTTTAATATTAGAAACTCCAATTCCTGCATTTTCTAAAGTTGCTTTAACACTTGTTTTAGCATTTGCAACATCATCATAATTACCTTTAATTGGTTTTAAGAAAATTCTAAATGAATCATTTGTATCATAAACAAGTAATCCATCAGATGTTTTATCATAATAATATTTATTAGGAACTTTAAATATATATCCACCAGCATTTGTTTCATTATTTTTTCCATCAGAAACTCTTGCATTAGTATTTTGATTAGCATTTACATTACTTTGATTAGAATAAATTGTAGTAGAAAAACTCTTAGCTCCAACTACTAAACCAATAATAAATACAACTACAAATAGAATTAAAGCTAAATTAAATGGCATAGTTTTACTACCAAAATTAATCTTAACCATCTTTTTAGTTTTAGCATCCATATTATTCTTAACTTCAGTAGTTTGAGGATTATCCATTAAAACTTCAATATCACTATCAGGTACTGTTTCACCTTGACTTATATTAGTTTCTACTACTGGAGTAGTTTGTTCTGGAATACTTATATTAACACCAGGATCTTCCTTTTTCTCTTCAACAACTGGTTGTTGTACTGGTTGTGTAGGAATACTTTGTACTTCAGAAATTGGAATAGTACCACTTAAATCAGGTGGATCTAACTCAATTGCTTGAGGTGGTGTTGAAGCACTTACTTGTGTTGTACTAACTTGTGTATTATTAACATTTCTATCCATACTAGCTACTCCCTTCTATCATAATTATACTTTAAGGTATACCTATATTCAATACAACTACAAAAAAAGAAGCAACTTATGCTTCTAATTTTTTAGATACTTCTTTTAAAACTGCTGCTAGTTTTTTCTTAAGTTCAACTAAAGATTTTTCAACTTTTGGTTTATTTTCTTCGATAGCTGCAGCAATAACTTTATCAGCTTTAGCTTGTAATTCACTAACTTTTTCTTTAGCTATTCTTTGAGCAGTTTCAGAATCCATATTTTCAAGTTCATCTTTTAAATTATAATATTCATCATATAATTTAGTTTTTAAAGCTTCGAAATCAATCTTCTTAACTTTATCAATAGTTTCATTAGCTTTTTCTTTTAATAGTTTTCTATTTTCTTCACCAGTTCTTGGTGTAAATAAAGCACCAATAACTACTCCTACTCCTACTCCTAAAAGTAAATCTTTAAAACTTCCACGTTTACCCATTTTTATTTCCTTCCTTTCAAAATTTCATCTAACTCAATTTCTTCTTCGCTAGGTTTTCTTTTTGTTGGTACCTTAGATAAGGCAGATTCAACAATATCAACTAACTTTTTAGCAACACCATTAACACTTCTGTCAATTCTCTTAATGACATTGAATAGACCATTAACTGTATTCACTTTCTCGATGATGTTGTCAATAAGTAATCTAGCATCATTCAAAATACCAATTACCTTAATAACAAGTACAATGATAGCAACTAGTAAACAAGCAACTAAACAATCTATTACTATTGGTAATACTGCACTTAATGTTTCCATCTAATTACTCCCTTTCATCCGTTTTATACATTGAATCTATTAAATTGAAAAGATCAGTTTCAATTGTGTCATCTAGACTTTCTTTGACACTCTCTTTTCTAGGTTCAGCCTTTATTTCAACTTCTTCAGGTTCATAATCATGTGGTTCTGATTTAAAATAATCTTCATCATATGCTTTAGTATCATAATTAGTTGATTCAGCTTCATTAATTAAATCAGAAATATTTAATGAAGGAGAAGTTTTTTCTTCAATAACTTCAGGTTCTGCTTCAACATAATTAGTATTATTAATTTCTACTTCTTTTGTATCAAAATCATCAAATTCAGAAATTCTAGTATCTTCTTCAAGTTCTTTTTGTTTTTGATTTTCTTGAATTAACTTTTCAGTTAATGTTTCATTTGATTCTTCATATTGAACTGGTTCAGGAATCTTTTCATCACTATAACTTACTGGACCAAACATACGATTTCTTACTTGATCAATTTGAGGAGTCTTGTTCTTTTCAACAATCTCTTCAGGTTTATAGTTTTTATCAATTATTCCATATACTGGACTAATAATTGGTGTAACTACGAATGGTTTCTTTTCAGTATTCTTAGCTTCATCAAGTAGTTTTCTATAATCTCTAGATTCATGAACAACTTCTTTTTTAGGAGGAAGTTCATATCTACTTCTAGCCTTTGGAGCTTCAGTTTGTACTGGAGCAACTCTTGGTTGAACTGGTTGTGGAGCTACTCTTGGTTGAACATGTTCAACTGGAATTTCTCTTTTAACTTCCCTAATCTCTCTAACTTCTTCTTTTGGTTCTTCAAAACTATCAAAATTATAAGCTCCAGAACGAGTTCTAGATACAGGTTCAAAATCATCTACAGGAAAACTTTTTTCTGTATCTTGAGAATAATCAACTTTTACTTCCTTGATTGTATCTTCTTCTGAATCATAATCAACAAACGATTGTTTAACTTTTGTTTTCTTAGGAACTCTTTTTGGTAATTGTTCTACACTTTCATCTTCTTCAGTTTCGTCAAATAAAATACCTTTTACTTTGTCTAATAATCCCATAATGATTCTCCTTTTATCTTATAACTTCACTGTCATATTTTTCTGGTTCATAATAAGTATCATCAATTTCAAGTAATGAAGAACTGTCATCTTTAATTTCAAATACATTTACTTGTTCTTCGACAGTATTTAAATCTTTACCTATTAAATTTTCAATGATACTTTTATTATATTTAATTGTTGTACAAATAACTAATGAATTAGCTATCGCATTATTAATATCTTGTTTCTTAACATATGTTTCTACTTTAGCATAATTATATTCAACATATACTAAGTATGAATTATTTTCTTTATAATAAACATTTAT
>JAILLM010000114.1 GCA_024693165.1 Bacilli bacterium
CAGTACGAGATAAACCCCATAAATAATTAACTTTAACATCACGATTATAAGAATATAAATCTATTCCTAATATAGATCTAATTTCTTCAACTTCCTTTTTCTTAAAAATACCTGGATACTTTAATAATAACTCTTTATCACTTAAACCTTGACCAATATCAGCAATATATAAAGCTCTTTTAGTTAAAGAACTATCTTCAGTAGGTTTAGAACCTTTCCAAAAAGGGCCAAACTTTCTAGTATCTTCTTTTGAACAATACTCCCAAGCTTGAACTTTAGAACCCTTACGAGCTTCTAAATGTGCATGAGGAAATAAAGCCTTTAAAGTAGAAAACCTAATTGTTGCTTGATGTTCAACATATATTTGATAATGAATATAATCAGTTTTACCACCTTGCTCAACCTGGAATATATAACTATTATATTTATCAAGACACGACATTATATATTTAATTCTATAAACTGAATCATCTTTTTTATAAGGGAGTGTTATTAACCAACCTCTACATTTTACATCAGAAGTATCTTCCATATTATTCTTTTCTCCTTATATTATATTTTTTTTGCCACAAAACCCCTAAAGGATTTATAGGCATTGTGGCATAAATCTTTTTTAAAAAGTCTTTAAATAAGCCATTTTTAAGTTTTTGCCACAAGCCACAACCACCCCAAAAGGTAATACTTACCTTTGGGGTGGTTTCTATGAGAACTAACTCATAGTACCAACACCAGTTGTATCAATTATAATTTTAACTATCTGATATAAGTTAAATACTACATCATATAAAATCATAGCAATAACTTTAACAATTCTAAAAGTAAATGTTAAATTTTGTCCCATAAAATTAAAATAATTAGAGAAAAAATCTAACACATTAGAGCTATGAGTAAGAGAATAACTAGTATTTCCTATTTCTTCTAAAAAAGACATGATCTCTTGTAACTCAGTAGCTGGATTCTTTAACTCGGTAGTAGAAAGGCGAGTCATAAAATTATAAGTAAAGTTTTCATAATATTCATTATTACCAGATAAGAAAATTAAAAGTGCAAATAATGCCATAGCAGGAATAATATATTTAAAAAACTTTAACATCATATGAACTCACCTCACTAACCTTTAAATACTTTGTATAGATAAATAACAACCATTAAACTCATTAATGAAAGAACTATACCAGCAATATTAATACCTAAAATCTCGAATCCGAAAACTTGTTTAAAAACTCTAATAGGTGTATCAGCAATAGCAAATACTACATTTCTCAAATAATTTGAAGCTTGAGTACCCTCAGTATAACCAGTATTATAACCATTTTGATAACCAGTAGTAGTACCATCTTCTACACCATTGTCATAACCCTCATCAATACCTTTATTATAACCACTAGTATAACCATCTGAACGACCATCAGCATAACCAGTAAAATAACCATCTAAAGACAATATATTAACATCATAAAGATATTGTCTTCTCCATGTAATAGAAGAAACTAACTTATCTTGTAAATTAGCTTCTTGAGTTAAATCTATAACAAATGATCTATAAATATCAGATGTCTGATTATTACTAAAAATATATGTAGAACCATCAGTAAAAGTAAAAACAAAATAATAATTAAAATCATTAGCTAAATTAGTTTGAATATCTAAAACTAAACTAGATAAAGGATAAGCTTTAGCTAATTCTAATTTAAAATAACTTAATTGAGTTTCTTCCGTATATGGTCTTAAATCTTCAGATGTATATAAAGACTGGAAGAACTCATAAGGTTTTAAATAAGTATTACCTTGTAAATAAGAATCACCAATAACACCAGTATAACCAGGAGTAGCAGCTTCTAAATTAAAATAATAACTTAAAGTAGCTTGATAAAATGGATTATTAGAATAAGCCTTATTTACACCAGTTAAATAACCCTCATCATAAGCATTATTATAATTTTCAAGTAATTCATTATAAGTACTTTGTAATTCATCATAATTAGTTTGTAATGTATTATAAGTACTTTGTAATTCATCATAATTAGTTTGTAATGTATTAT
>JAILLM010000121.1 GCA_024693165.1 Bacilli bacterium
CACGTCATCAGAAATCCTTCCTTTGTGCAAGCACTCCAGATCTCAATCTGAATCAGTGGGCCGCCTCGTACGACTTGCATGTCTTAGGCATGCCGCCAGCGTTCATCCTGAGCCAGGATCAAACTCTCATAAAAAATATAAACAAATCTTGCGATTTGATTTTAGTTCAATCCAGCTACTCAAATTTTGACATTTTACTTAGTTTTCAAAGATCATTTCGCATTTCACAAATGCAGGAATAATATACCAAATTTTCGACTCATTGTCAAATGTTTTTTTAATTTTTTTTAAAACTTTTTTTGTATATTTCCTATTTGCCACATGCAATTGATAGAATACCAAATTTACATCGTATAGTCAACAAAAAGTTAACTAAATTTAAATAAATTTTATATTCATTTTGTGCTCTTTTTCGAACACAAGAATATTTATACCAAACCCAGGAACTATAGTCAACAAAAACTTTCATTTTTTGCTAATTTTTTTCAAAAAAGTAAGGATGTCGCTACTTTCTAACGACATCCTCGTATATTACTCTATATTTATCAACAACATCCTTGTTAAATGGACCCTCATTATTTTCTTTCATTTTAATAAGTTTTTCCATTTCTTTGTTAACAATAAAATCAATATCTTCTGAATAATGCATTATCTTTTTATGATATTTATATTCATTTTTATCTAATATTTTATACTTTCCACTTGGAAATACTCTCAGATCTAAATCATAATCTATGTATTTCAAAGCTCCTTCATCAATAACATAAGGTGTTGCGATATTACAATAATAGAATAATCCATTCTTTTTTAGTTGGGCTAATATGTTAAACCAATTGTTTTTATAGAAAAATATAATTGTTGGTTCCTTAGTTTTATGTTTAGACCCATCTTTTTCAGTAATAGTTGTTTTATAGTCACCACATACTAAGAAATCTTCTCCAACATCTAGTACCATCATTTTACTAGATACTGTATTAATCTTTCCATTATGTTTATAACAGTGTAGTTCCAATTTATCCCCAACATTTAATATTGTATTGTTCATAAATCGCACTCCACTGCATAGTATAAACTATTTTTTAATATTTTTCTAGATTAAGATTTATTTTCTACACATTCGTTATATATATAGTCAAATTCTGATTTTTCAAATGCACTTGAACATATTATTGTTCCATCTACACCTTTAATAGCTAATAAATCATCTACATTCTTTTTAGAAACTCCACCACCATATAGAATTGAATGATTAATATTTCTTTCAATTAACCATTCTTTAATTTTAGTAATTGATTTAGATATTTCATCGATATCTGGAGTCATATCAGTATTACCAATTATATAAGATGGTTCAAATACTATTATTATATATTTAACAAAATCAGGTATAGCTTCTAATTGAGTTTCTATATTTTTAAATTCATAATCATTTTTTATATCATCTTGATTTCTATCTACACAATATATAGGAATCATATCTTCATCTAATACATTTTTAAGTTTGTCTCTTAATATATATAAATCTTCATTAAAGTTATACTTTCTTTCAGAATGTCCTACCATTACATATTTGCAATTAAAACTTTTTAAACATTTTGCAGATATTTCTCCTGTATATGCTCCATCTTTAAATCTTGATACATCTTGACTACCAAGCAAGTAATCTCCCCTTTGGAAGAAAGGGATATATGGATATTCAGGAAGAACTATTACTTTCTTATTATATATATAGTTTTCAAATTCTTCGATTTCATTTTTTGTAAGATGCATCTTCATATTAATAGCTAACATGATTATTCACCATTACATTTTAATGAACCAAATGCTATATATTCTAAAGTTGCTCCTCCACCTGTTGAAAGAAAATCAAATGCTTGATCAAAACCTAGTTTATTAACAGATGCTACTGCATCTCCACCACCAGCTATTTTATAAGCATTGCATTTACTTAATTCTTTTAAGATTTCTTCAGTTCCATTTTTATATCTTTCATCTTCATATAAACCAACTGTACCATTAACAAAAATAGTTTCAGCTTTTCTTATATAACTTCTATAAGTATTAATTGTAGCATCACCAATATCATATATCTTATCTGTATCTTCTACATCAGTTATATTTTTCTTGTTAATAATTCCACTATTTTCAACAACTACATCACTAGGAATTATAATTTTATCTCTATGTTCAGTAATAATACCTGAAATTTCATCAACATATTCTTTTGAATATAATGATTCACCTACATTAAATCCAGAAGCAGCAAGGAATGTATTAGCAATTCCTCCACCTACTAATATATAATCGCATTTATCTATTAAAGATTTAATTAGTTGAATCTTATCATCAACTTTAGCTCCACCCATAATAACAACAAATGGTCTTTCTATATTATTAACAATTGGATCTAATCCTTTTACTTCTTCCTCAATTAAGAAACCATAATATGTTTCTAAGTATTTAGATATACCATAATTAGACGCATGTCTTCTATGAGTTGTACCAAATGCATCATTTACAAATACATCCCCTAAAGAAGCCCAGAATCTAGATAATGCATCATCGCAACCAGATTCTAATGAAGAAGGAAGATCTTCATATCTAGTGTTTTCTAACATAACTAGTCTATTTTCTTTAAGTAAACTCTTTAATCTTTCATCTCTTGTATCTTTAACAAATACAATATTCATTTCTAATAGTTTACTTAATCTTTCACATACTATATATAAAGAGTTATCTTTTTTATCTAATTCATCTTTTACTTTTCCTAAATGTGACATTATTAAAAGATTACAATTCTTATTTAGTAAATATTTAATAGTTGGAATAGATTTAACTATCTTAGTATCATCTACGATAGTTCCATCTTTAATAGTTACATTTAAATCTAATCTTAGTATTACTTTTTTATTATCTAAATTTGCATTTTCTATGAAGTTCATATTATCACCTTACTATAGTAAATTATAATCAAAAAAAAATAGAATTACAATAAATGCAATTCTATTTAGAGTTTAATACATCTTGAGCAGTAATATTATAATTAGTTCCACTATAATGATTTAAAGCTCTAGTAACTAATTGAATCCAGTGAGGACTCGCAACTCTATTACCGTTTTTATCAGTAGTAGGACAATATATCCTACCAATTGATGGTAATGTAGTTAAACCTTTAGAAATATAGTTGTTTGATAAATATCTAATATATCTATATACACCATTTTCTATACTTCTATATTTAATTAATCCGTTTGAGCCCATGCCACCATATACATTGTTACATCTTAACATGTATTTAGCAGTATAATAACCCGACTCGGCAGCCCCAATACTTAACGCTAAATCAGTATCAACGTTAGTAAATATATTCTTTGTATAATATATGATAAGCATTTCAACATATTCACTGTTACCAGTATATTGTACGGTTTTCTTACTTACAGATTCAGGGTGTTCGTCCGCATAATTTTGTAAGTATTCATATAGACCGTATTGAGCAGTACCATATACTTTTAATTTCCCTTTTGCGTCTTTTAAATATCCAACGTTAGTTTTTTCAAATTCATCAGGATTTTCTTCATATAGTTTTTCTAACGATTTAATAACAGTTTCTTTGTTTAAACCAAATGTTTTACAAAGAAGTGTTACGTCTGATGCATATTCATTTAAAAACATATTTAAGTAATTTGTTTTTACTGTAACTTCTTCTTCTGGGCCTTGTGGTTCATTATTAGAAGATAAGTATCCTAAATTATATACTTCTGTTCCACTAACTGTTAGTGTGAGGGGTACATCTCCAATTTGCTTTTCGCTACTTGAAGAATCATACTTTAACCCTTCGGCATAAATGTGTGCTCCTAATGCTGTAGTAAATATTGTTAATAAAACAACAGCTGTTAACACTTGCTTCCAATTTAATTTAGAAGCGATTTTAAACTTCATTATAAAGTCCTCCTCTTTAAGACGAACGGCATTATCTTATCAAAAATGACCCATTTTGTCAAAAATGAGGAATTTTTTGTTGATAAATTTAGAGTTATTAACACCTGCAAATCTAGGGTTAAATCGGACCTAAAAAACTTTCAAAATCGGTCATATTTTTCACTCAAGATTTGAGTATTATGGTATAATTTATATAGGTGATAGAAATGAAGATGGATTGTATAAATTCGATAGATATTTATTCAAACAACAAAGATGTTTTTACAATCACATCTGATAGTTTCGAGAATTTCTATGTAGCTAATATCGATGATAATGGTGATGAAATCAATTACCTTTTATGTGAAGATCAAGTCACATTATTTGCTAATTTCTTTATGATTAAGATAAAAAATAATGATTCAGAAAATAATACATTACTTATTCTTCAAAGACTATTAAAGAAAAAAGATATTATTCATGTAACTATTAATTTTAATAATGGTCATAAACAAGCATTTGAATTAGCAAAAAGAAGAATTGCTAAGAATGGTATATTAGAAAATACATACGAAGATGCTTATTTAGATAGTAATAATGATTTATGTATAATGGTTACAGATAAAAATATTAAATATAAAAAAGAATTATTCGCATAATAAAAGTTCAAGAATTTATCTTGAACTTTTTATTTTATTTAATCTAATTGGTTTTATTTCGCCAATTCTTTGTTGTGATTCATCTACTGTATAAAATAATCTTTTTAATGAACAATATTTATTAATGATCTCCGTACAAATATCATTCATATCTCTAGAATAATCTAGTTGGATATTTAATAGTTCCTTTAAATATTCATCATATTGTTTATGATCTTCGGGACTCATTATACCATTTAATTCAACAAAGCCTTCGTTTAATAAAGATAAATATACGTCATATATTCTATTTCTCGATTGCTTATATGTGTAAGAAAGCATTTCTTGCATATTTTTATTAATTTGTTCGTACGCATCTTTTTTATCAACATCATCAGTAATTCTTTCTAAGATAGGGTGTAATTGTCTTCTTAAATAAACAACTAATTCCTCTTTATTGCTAAATTCAGGATTATCTATTTTTTCTTGTTTATATAGTTTGTCTTTATAATTATCTACAAGAACTTTTGGTTTTTCACATAATTCTTCTTTTAATAATGATTTATAGTCATCGTTTTCAATATATTTGATAGATATATGTAATAGATTATAAAGTAAATCTTGGAACTCATCTGGATTTTCAATCGATTCACCATATAGAATCTTTTCAATTCCGTTAATATAGTTTATTACTTCATTATAATAATAAGTATTAATTTCATATCTTTTAATTTCATCTTTGATATTTGATAGATCTATTCTTAAATTCTTTTCTAACGTTGATTTGTCATCA
>JAILLM010000162.1 GCA_024693165.1 Bacilli bacterium
TAATTATTGTATTAATTGAAATTATTCAGTATGTATTTAAAATAGGTGTTTTTGATATTGATGATATTATTTTATCTTTATTTGGTATGATGATGTTTTATTTTCTATATACTAAAATAATTAATAAGAACAATTTGAATTAGTTTAAATTGTTTTTTATTTTGACGTCAAATCAATTGATTAAAAGGATGATTTATACTAATATTATTATAGAATAGGAAGGTGAAGTCTATGAAAATGGAATCTCAAATTAGGCTAGTTAATATTGAACAAATTATTCCTAATAGATTTCAACCTAGATTAACATTTAATCAACAAGCTTTAATGGAATTATCTGCTTCTATTCGTAGTCATGGTATTATTCAACCATTAACTGTAAGAAGAATTGGTGATAAGTTTGAAATAATTGCTGGTGAAAGACGTTATAAAGCTGCTCAACTAGCTGGTTTAACACAAGTTCCTGTTATTATTGCTGAACTAAATGATAATGATTCTGCAGAAGTTGCTATTATAGAAAATACTCATAGAAAAGATATGACTCCTATCGAAGAGGCTAAGTCATATAAGAAACTTTTAGATAGAAAATATGTAACTCAAGAACAATTAGCTGCAAGACTTGGAATGAGCCAATCTGCAATTGCTAATAAATTAAGATTATTAAATCTTGATCCAGCTGTTCAAGACGCATTAAGTAATGAAAAAATTAGTGAAAGACATGCTAGAAGTTTACTTAAACTAACTGATAAATTTAGACAAGTTGAATTATTAAATAGAACTATTGCTGAAAGATGGACTGTTAAAACATTAGATGATGAGATTGCTACTATTATCGGAGAATATCAAACTAATAAACAAGATTTAATTGGTGGTATTAATGTTAATAGAAATGATGTTGATGTTGATAATATAATGGAAACATCAGAAAATATCGCTAATCCGAAAAATTTTAATGTTTATCAATATGATTCAGTTAAAAATAATAATGTTTTCTTAAATGATTTAGAAGAATCATCAGTTAATATGAACGGTGGAGCAAATGGATTTAATCCATTTATTGGTGCTGGATTTAGAAAAGATATTGATGATGATATAGATCTTTTAGAGTTTGATGATGACGAAGAAGAAACTAAGGAAGAAAAAGAAGAAGCTAAACCTTCAAAAGAGAAGGAAATAGTTATTGAAAAACCTAAATATGAGTCTTCTGATGATGTTATGAGAGGTATTAAAGAAATGATACAAAATGCTAATGAAAATGGGGTAGAAGTATCTAAAGAAGAATTTGCATTTGATGATATGTATCAATTTGTAATTAGAATTCCAAAGAAGAAGTAATTTAAAATGCTAACGAAAATGTTAGCATTTTTATGTCTATATATATATAATGATTTAAAGGAGTTTACTATGTATTCTAGAATAAGATTAAAAATGGTTAGAGATGGTCAAACAGTATATGAAAATGAATCACCAATGAGAATAATTAATGGTAATTATTTATTTTCTATGGATGGTGCAAAGTATCACTTTGATAACGAAAAATTAACGTTAGTAAAGCATGATCAAGACATCTCTTTAACTTTAGATTTTAAAAATGGTAAGATGTTAATTAGACCAAATAATATGCCTCAATTTTTTACTATTGATATGGAAGATGTATCATATGATGATCAAGGAAATGTTATATTTATTCACTATGAACATGAGATGGAAACTAAGTTTAAAACTGATATAACAATTAATTTATATTGACATCATTAAATTCTATGTTATAATCAATTTGTTTTAATACAAATCAATATATTTTGGAGGATTAAACATGAAAAAATTAACTTTAACAGATGAACAATTAGAGTCAATGTCTTATGCAGAAGTTGCTCAATTTGTTTTAGAAAATAATACTAAACCTATTAGTTTACAAGACTTATTTAAAGAAGTAATTAGATTAATGGGATTACCTGAATCTGATTTTGAAGCTCATATCTTTGATTTCTTTACTTTATTATCAAATGATAAAAACTTTATTATGTTAGATAAAGGTATGTGGGATTTAACTGTTAGACATCAAAACAAGATTTCAATTAGTAAGGATACTGATTCTAATGATGAAGAAGAAGTAGAAGAAACTGAGGAAGAAGAAGTTATTGAAGATGATTCTGAAGTTAATTATGATGATTCTTCATTAGACGATGATGATGCTGAAGATGATTTTAAAGATTTAGTTATTATAAATGATGATGAATTAGATCAAGAATCTTAGCGTAATACTTTTAATTAATGTATTGATTAAAAGAAAGAGGTTAAGAAAATGATAGAAAGATTAGAAATTATTCAACAACGTTATGATGAATTAGTCGAAGAATTAGGTAAACCAGAAGTTTTAGCTGATTATACTAAGACTATGGAATTATCTAAAGAAAAAGGTAAACTTGAAAGCACAGTAAATAAATATGCTGAGTTAAAGAATACTCAAGAAGAAATTACTGGTCTAAAAGAAATGGTTAATGATCCTGAAATGGGTGAAATGGCTAGAATTGAATTAGAAACTGCTCAAGAAAATCTTAAAAAGATCGAAGACGAATTACAAATACTTTTAATTCCTAAAGATGAAAATGATGATAAGAATATCATTATGGAAATCAGAGGTGCTGCCGGTGGAGATGAAGCTAATATCTTTGCTGGTGATTTATTTAGAATGTATTCTCAATATGCTTTAAAAAATGGTTGGAAGATTGAAGTATTAGATGAAGAACCAGGTGCTGCTGGTGGATATTCACAAATTGAATTTATGATTAAAGGCGATTCTGTTTATTCTAAATTAAAATATGAATCAGGTGCTCATAGAGTTCAAAGAATTCCAGTTACTGAATCTAATGGTAGAATTCAAACTTCTACTGCTACTGTTGCTGTTATGCCTGAAGCTGAAGAAATTGATTTCAAATTAAATATGGATGAAATCAGAGTAGATATTACTCGTGCTTCTGGACATGGTGGACAAGGTGTTAATACAACTGACTCTGCAGTTAGACTTACTCATATTCCTACTGGAATTATTGTTTATGCTCAAACTGAAAGAAGCCAAATTAAGAATAAAGAAATAGCTATGAAGATTATGGCAGCTAGACTTTATGACTTACAATTAAAAGAAAAAGCTGAAAAAGAAGGTAATTTAAGAAGAAGTATGATTGGTACTGGTGATAGATCAGAAAAGATTAGAACTTATAATTACCCTCAAAGTAGAGTTACAGATCATAGAATTGGTTTCACTATTATGCAACTTGATAGAGTTATGAATGGTGATTTAGACCCTATTATTGATGCTTTAATTACTGAAGATCAAAGAAGAAAGTTAGCAGATGAAGAAGCCATCTAAATTAAATGATAGAGATTATTATTTATTAAAGAATAAGTATAAAGATTTAGAACCAGTTTTTAAACTTATTGAAGAAGATTATCCAATTCAATATTTAATTGGTGATGTAGATTTTTATGGTTATCCTATGATTGTTAAAGAAGGAGTATTAATTCCTAGATTTGAAACTGAAGAATTAGTTTCTAGAACAATTAAATTAATTAAAGAGAATAATCTTGAACATGGTAATGTCTTAGATATAGGTACAGGTACTGGATGTATTCCAATAACATTAAAGAAAGAAGTTAATTCTTTAATAATTACATCTGTTGATATATCTAATAAAGCAATTGGTTTAGCTAAAAAGAATGCTAGAGCTAATAATGCTGATGTTACTTTTATTAAATGTGATATTTTTAAATATAAACCAATAAATAAATATAATGTTATTATTTCAAATCCACCTTATGTAGATAGAAATGAAGAAGTTGGTCCAGAAATTAAGTATGAACCTGAGTTAGCTATATTTGCAGATGATAATGGATTAAAGTTTTATAAACATATTATTAAGAATATGAAGAAGTATTTAGACGATGACTTTATAATGGCATTTGAGATTGGTTATAAACAAGGTGATGTTCTAAAGAAACTTGCTAAAGAAGAATTTAAAGATGCTACTGTTAAAGTAGAAAAGGATTTAGCAGGTTTTGATAGATATTTATTCATTATAAATAGTCGTTAAAAAACGACTATTTTTTGTTTGTGATATAATACAAGAAAGAAGTGGTGTATATGAAGAAAGTATTATTATTACATGGATGGGATTGGAGAAATTATACAAAGTTAACAACATCTAAGAATGCTTGGCATAATAGAATTAAATTTGTTAATGCTTTAAAGAAAGAATATGAAGTTTATCAATTAAACTTTCCTGGTTTTTGTGGAGCAAAAGAACCTAAAGAAGCCTGGAATTTAGATGACTATGCTTTATATGTTAATAGTTATATAAGAACTAATAATATTAAGTTTGATTATATTATTGGATATTCTTTTGGTGGAGCTGTAGCTATTAGATATAATTTATTATTTAATAATTTTCAAAAGATTATTCTAATTAGTCCAGCTATTACTAGAAATACAAGTAGTTCTGTTAAGTTTATTCCTACTCCTGAAATTCTAAAGCCACTTAGAAAAGTTGTTAAAGATTTATATTTAAAATATATTGTTAAAAATAATTATATGATTCATGGGACTAGGTTCTTAAATGATTCGTATCAAAATATAGTTAGAGTAGATTTAACTGATCAAATAACTAATATAAAACCATATAATTTAAAAATTATTTATGGTAGTGAAGATAATATGGTTAATCCACAAAAAGTTATTGATTCAGTACCTAAAGAGTATAAAAAAAGAATATTTATGATACCAGGTGGAGATCATGATATTGCTAATACTCATGCTAAAGAAATACTAAATATTATTAGAAAATGATAGACATATAAAATGTCTATTATTTTTTCATTTAAAAACGATATAGCTTTATTATGCTATAATAAACTTACGAAGGTGATTATATTGAAAAAACTAGTTATTGAAGGTAATAGGGAATTAAGTGGCACTATTAATATTAGTGGTGCTAAGAATTCAGTTGTTGCTTTAATTCCTGCTTCTATATTAACAAATGGAAAATGTGTTATTCATAATGTACCTGATATTAGTGATGTTGGTGCTCTTATGGATATAATGAAATTCTTAGGATCTGATATTAGATACGAGAATGAAACAATTTATATTGATAACAGTAAAGTAGAAAATAAATATATTCCAGATAATTATGCTAATAAACTAAGAGCATCATATTATTTTATGGGTTCTTTACTAGGAGTATATGGAAAAGTAAATATTGCTTCTCCAGGAGGGTGTGTAATTGGATCTAGACCAATTGATTTTCATTTAAAGTCATTTGAAAAGATGGGCGCTAAGGTAAAAGAAGTTGATAATTCATTTAACATTACTTCAAATGGATTAAAGGCTACTGAAGTATTCTTTGATTTTCCATCTGTAGGAGCAACTATAAATGTTATGATAGCTGCTGTTAGAGCTAAGGGTGTTACTAGAATCTTAAATGCTGCAAGAGAACCAGAAATTGAAAATATAGCTAATTTCTTAATTTCTATGGGTGCTCATATTAAGGGTGCAGGAACTGGTACTGTTGAAATTGAAGGAGTTACTGAATTAGGTGATGGTGAAGTAACAGTTATACCTGATAGAATTGAAGCGGGTACTTATGTTATTATTGGTGCACTTTTAGGAAAGAAACTTAAAATAAAAGGAGTAATACCTGAACATATTGATTCACTTTTATATAAGTTAAAAGAAATGGGTGTTAGTTTTAAAATAAGTGGAGATGTGATAGAGATATCTAAAACTAAAAATTTAAAACCTGTTAATATTAAGACTACTGTATATCCAGGATTCCCAACAGACCTTGGACAACCAATGAGTACTTTATTAACTCAATGTAGTGGTGAATGTGTATTTGAAGAAACTATTTATGAAAATAGATTAAGACATATTCCTTATTTAAATGCTATGGGAGCAAACATTAATGCTTTAGATAAAAAAGCTGTTGTATTTGGTCCTTCTAAATTAAAAGGAAGAAAAGTAAAAGCTACTGATCTTAGAGCAGGTGCTTCAATGCTTGTTGCTGGTATGATTGCAACTGGTCAAACTACAATTACTAATGTAGAACATCTTTTAAGAGGATATGAAAGAATTGTAGATAAATTAAATGATGTAGGTGGAAATATAAAATTAATTGATGAATAGTAAATAATACTTGCATTTTATGTGTGTTTTGTTATATACTAAACCAGTAATGAATTTCTATGACTGACCTAGGTCATGGCGGAAGGAGGATTTAGATGAAAAAGAATTTACATCCAAATCAAGTTATGTGTACATTTAAATGTTCTTGTGGAGCTACTTTCCAAGCTATGAGTGATAGAGAAGAACAAAATATTGAAGTTTGTTCTAAATGTCATCCATTCTATACTGGAGCTCAAGGAAACAAAAAGAAAACAGGTAACATTGAAAAATTTAACAAAAAATATAATCTTGACTAAGATTTATAATAAGTTGTTAGAAAATAAAAAGAAACGTTTAACGTTTCTTTTTTTGTATTCTATCTTCTATATCAATATAATCTAAGTCTGATCTATCTAGATATATAGAGTTTGATAAGTTGTTTGCTTCTTCATATGTGAATCCTTCAGCTTGTTTTACTCTTCTAATAATTTCTTTAAATTGTTCATATGGAGGTCTTTTTGCATTAATATATGGTGCAATTAGATTTACTTCATCTTTATCAAATAGTTTTTGAATATGATATCTTCCTTGATCAACACTTTGTACTGGTCTTTCTATTCTAGGTAGATATTCATAGTTTTTAGCAAATGCTTCAGGAGGATAATAAAAGATTGAAGGCATTTCTTTATCATTAAAAACAAATTGATATTCATTTTTAGGTATTAAGAAATATATGTATGAAAGAATACTATCAACGCTAGGTATTGTAGATTCCCAACCAGCTCTTTTTCTAGTTACATCTTCTTCTCTTATATTTGCATCCCAAGTTGTATCTAAAGCAGCTACCATATGAATATTATATGTATTATCATCTATTCTAATTATATTTTTAACATGGTTAGCATTCATATCTGAATATTTGCCATTTTCTTCAACTACATTGGCATTTAATGTATCTATTCTATAACCTAATTCACTTAATACTTGTTTTAAGAATATAGAATATCCTACACATACTATTTTCCCACCTTTAATACATTTATGTAGACATCTAGAGTCACTAAGGTCTTCTCCTTCTTTATATTCAAAAGATTTAATTAAATCATAAGCATATGTGATTTCTTCGATAGGAGTTAGATTTGCTTGTTTTATTAAAGATTTATAATAGTTTATAGTCTCTCTCATTGTTATAAATTCTTCGATAGTAGCATCTTCCATATCACCATAGTTTAGTTTAATATCTGATTTTATACCCTTAAATACCTCATAGTTATAATCTTTATTTTCAACACGTACTATTATTTTTTCTGGTATGACGTCTATTTCTTTTAATATATTTAAAATATTTTTTAATTCTTCTAGATTACCATCATATTCTAGTGTTTTTCTAGAACGGAAAAAGGTTACATAGTCTTCATTTGGTGTTGTTGAAATAATATTTAAAAATTTTAGTAATGGTATTTTTATATCATTTTCTTTTATGTAAGTTACAATATCTTTTAAATTGTTATAAATACTTGGAACAAATAAGCTAATTATTTTAGAATTAAATCTTTTTGATTTATTTGTTA
>JAILLM010000165.1 GCA_024693165.1 Bacilli bacterium
ACTTCTAGGATTCAGTGAAGAAGGATCAATATATTTAAACTCAATTAAAAAAGATTTAAATTTACCTTTAGTTACTAAATATACTCATTTAGATTCAATTATTAAAGACTATGAATTAAAAGCTGCATCAATCTATGAGCAACTAACTAATGAAGATGTAATTAAATTTGAACTTAATAATAAACCACTAAAAAAGAGTTATTAAAACTCTTTTTTATTATTTCTTTGTCAAATATTTTCCTATAACTGCTTCTTTATAATCTTCATAATTATCATTATTATAATTAATTTCAAAATAACCATTTAAAGAATGACAACCATGAAACATTTCATTTGATTTTTCCAAATTTATTAAATTCCACTCATTATCTACATATATATTAGTTAAATAATAACAATCAATAAACATTTGAGAAACATCTACTACTCTAGAAAGAGTATTTTTCCCAAAATCAATAGTTTTTAATCCATAAGCACCTGCAAACATTTGTCTCATATTAGAAGTTTTTGAAAAATCAATCTCACTTAAATCAATTGATTTAAAACGAGATGAAGCAAAAATTACCGAACTATCTTTAATATAAACATGTGGGGCTTCAGAATAATAATAAACTTTATCAATATCATCATCTATCCATATATATACAGGATAGTAAGAAGAAAATTCACTTATATCATATTTTTTTACAGGATTATTATCATGATATCTTCCAAAACTGTATAATATACCATCATCTACACTTGGGAGAGCAGTAATTCTTTCAAGTGAGAATTTTTCTAAAGTATTCTTATTATTTATTTGAGATCCTAGATTTTCAACATTAAACTTTTCTAACTTATTTGATTCATATGCATTTATATCATGAATTTGACCTACATATTCATCAATAAAAAAATATAACTTGTCACCATCAATATAAGCTTCTTTTTCTTCATCAGGTGTATTATCTTTATTAGTAGTTGTATCATATGAACATCTAGTTTTAGTCATCATTGAAATTAAATTAACAGCACCTAAAATATTATCTGAATCTAAAAGTTTACCATTTTCACTATTTTTGAACTGTTTATATGAAACAACTTCACTCATATACTCTTGACCACTATCACTATACACTTCATTAATAGCATAATCTTTATTCCATAATATTAAAAAATAAGCTTGTTCATCATCATATGGATAGTCAACATTAGATGATAAAAACTCATTTTTAACGTTTCCTTCATTGAATATGTTTGCATCTTCAGTAGCTACTTCATAACGACGATGACTATTAGAGACATCAACAACAGCAAAATATCCTTTATATTCGCCAGTATTAGCAAGTCCTAAATCTGTCTTTATATTATAAATATAACATCCAGTATCACTATCTTGACTTTTCTCTAAAAAATCTTCTTCTTGTAATTTTTGTTGTGCTAGATTTTTAACTTTTAATGTATATTGCTTAAATGATTCAACTCTAGCATTTTTAATAACACTTTGTGTTGCAGGTACAGCTAAAAGCATTAAAATTCCAAGTATAACTATAACAGCAAGCAATTCAACAAGGGTAAATCCAATATTTAATTTTTTAATCATTCTCTTTTTTAAAAGTATTTTCATTATTTTTTCCAATCTAACACACGCTACTGTAATTATATATTATCTAATCAACATTTAAAATATATAAATACAAATTTAAAAAAAAAAATATAAAAAAGCCAGGAAAATAATTCCTGGCTTCCTTTTTATTTTTTGTGAACTATTTGGGGTTCACTTCACTTAATTGAACGCTTTTTTATATATTCTTAAATAAACTGATATTATTTTTATATTTATTTAATAAGATTATTAAAAATATTGAAACAACTAATAATCCTGTTAAACTTGCTACTCCAGTCTTAGGATTAACAATCGCATCTTTTACAAAAGTATAAACATATTTACCATCATCATCTAATTTCCAGCTACCTTTTTTATAACCTTTATTTGCAACCATAGATGTTGGTAAATAGGCATCAGGTTCATCACCTAACAAAACTTTAATAGTAACATCTTCAACTGTTCCATCTTCCCAAGTCCCATTTACAACTTTAACAGTTACTTCATAATAACCATCAGTTTCAGCATAATTTGTTAATATATTATTTAATGTAGTACTTTTAATTGTATCTCCTACTGAAACATATTCAGCATTTCCATAAGTTGAACTACTTGATAAGAAATTATCATTAGAAACAGTTATATCATTAACAGTTAATAGTTTTCTATTATCATCTTTAAATGAAGAACCTTCGTTTAAAGTTACATTTCCAATAACAAGAACTGCAGGAACAGTACCATCAGAATCAGCAATTAATCTTGAATTATCAATATCAACATCACCTTTAACAATAAATGGTGAATAAGTATTTTCACTACTTAATGTTATAGTTTTATAATATGTATCAAATAAATCAAATGAACCTATAATTCTTGTACCATGAGTATTAACAGTTGAATCCCAAATTCCAGTGTTTCCACCGCTTAATACTCCACTTAAATTAATATTAGTAGTATCAATTGAAATATCTCCACCTTTAATATAATCAATATCTAAATCATTAACATTTTCTAAATCAATTGCATTATCACTTTTAATATAACCATCACTTGGTAAAGTTAAAGTAGCATCAGTAATTTGAGTAGTACCTGCAATATCAATATATTCTAAATTATTTTCGCCTTTTTCAATAACAACTTTTGAATCACTTGTGCCATCTATAGAATAAATATTTTTTACATCAAACTTGGTATTAAGCAAATGTAATTCAGAACCATAAACTAATTCAAAAGGTACAACACTAGAAACATTTGAATCTTCTATATATAACACATCAGAAAATTTATCATTATCATTATACAAACCAGTAGTAAATTTATCTGTAATTGTTAAATCACTTCTTCTAATATTAGTAACATTACCAGTAGGACATCTATAATAAAAATATTTACCTTTAATTATAGAATCTTCTATATCAACACTACTACTTATATAAATACTTCCTTCAAAATCTAAAGTTGAATTTTTTAAATAAGACCCAGTACCACTAAATCCAATTCCTGTTTTACCAGTAATAGTTGAATCTTTTACTTTTACAGTTCCATTATTCATACTAAAGATTCCACCTTGATTATGTTCTTTTAAAACTGTAATATTAGAATCTTCTATTATTAAAGTAGTATTAGCATTCATTGGACATGCTGGTCCTTCACTAATGATTGTTGAATTAGTAATTGTTAAATTATATAAAGGTAATATCAATCCATTTTGAACCGAATTAAATGATGCAGGAGTTTTTAAACTTAAATCAATAGTTGAATCTTTAATTGTCATTGCACCACTGGATTGAAAATAGTGATAGATATAATATCCTAAACTTTTATTACCAAACCAACTTGAAGGTTCTATAGTAGTAACGTATGTTTCAGAGTTTAATTTATCAATATTAATAGTTCTATTAGCTGTATTAGAGCTATCCATAAGAACATTTAAATATACTTTTTTATTATTAGACGTAATTACGATATTATCATATTCAGCATAAATATAATTAAAATAAGCACCTTCTTTTAAAGTAAGTACTCCATTAGAATATGATAAAGCATCTTCATATTGAGAAGAATCGGTAATCTTCGTATATGTCGAACCATTAGTAGATTTTCTAACAGTAATAGTATTAGCACCAGAAATATCTAAACGATATTCATCTAATGCACTTGCATTACTTGTAAAAATTAAAAATGTAAATATACCAAAAATAAACAATGATACTCTCTTCATACCATCTCACCTATTATTACTATAACATAAATCTATATAAAAAGAGAAGATTTCTCTTCTCTTTTATTTAAAACGTTAATTCATAAGGATCATCTTGCGTTCCAGTTCCAGAAAGTATTCTAGCATTTGCTTTTAACCTAACCACAACTGATGCATAACCTCTTAAATAAGTTTCAATTGGTCCTTTATCAAATAATTTTGCAGATCCAGTTGAATCTTTTTTTCCATATAATTTTCCATATATTGGATAACTTCCATCATCATAAGAAATGCCTTGACTAGAATATGTTGTAGATGGAGGATATAATTTAACACTATTTATATAATTAATATAAACACCATATCCTACCCATTGAGTATGAAATTGTGATCTTCCTGCAACAAATGTATGATTTAAAAAATATTGATTATTAATACTTAAATTTAAAAATTCTTGAAGACTATCATCTTTGATGTATTCTGGATTTTTACTAAAAAAATCATTACAGAAATATTGGCTACTACAACTAGTTTTTATTTTATTAATAATTTCATCAGAAACATAATCTTCAGAATAATCTTCACCAATTGTTTTTAATTCTTTTGCAAATTTATTATCTCCAAATTGTCTTGCAACTTGTTTTAAAACATATGTTGAATTTTTAAAACCTGTAAATCCATAAAAGTAAATATAATCATTAGTTCTTCCACCAATATTAACTGTACCATCATCATTAATACTTAATACTTTCCATAAAGTTGAGTTACTTGGATTAATTGTTACATCACCACAATCATCAGTTTCTGCACATCCAGTTAAACTAGAATCAATTTTATAACTAGTACTACTTGGATAATAATGAACATAATCTTCAACTTTTAATTTTTTAGAAATAGCATCATCAGGAATATTAGTTTCAACAGTTCCTGAACCTTTATTTTTAAACTCTGAACATTCAGCATAAGCTGCTAATTTTTTTCTTATATCATCATCTTTTTCATTTTTATATGAATTAATGGTAATAACATTAAAATTAATATCATTATATTCTTTTGGACCAATAATATAATTATTATCATATAAAGTCATATAATATTTTATAGAACTACCATCATTAACAATTAGTATATATCCTTTATAATCACCAGTGTTATTAAGACCTAAATCACTTGTAATATTATACATAACACATGATTCAACTGGATTACCTAATAATTGATCTTCTAAATATTCATTTTGAGTAGCAAGATATGCTTTTCCTGAATATTCTATAAACGCTTTTCTATTTGCTGATTCCAGACTATCTAATATCGCTGGAATTGCTATTAACATAATTATTGCAAGTATAACAATTACAGCAAGTAACTCTACTAAAGTAAATCCTCTAAAAAATCGATCAACAATTTCATCTAATCTTTTTTCTTTTTTGTTTTCTTTACTCATTTAACAAAACTTCCTATCCTAATTAAAGGATAACAATTATTATAAATATAGTCAATTTAAAAACTAAAAAGACTACAATTTGTAGTCTTATTTTAATAATTCAGCTAATTTTTTCTTTTCTTCTTCTAATTTTTCTCTATCCATTTGAACTATATTAGCAGGAGCTTTATTTACATAGTTTTCATTAGATAATAATTTTTCTCTTCTAGCAATTGAATTCTTTAAGTCATCAATTTGTTTTTGTTTAGCTGCGATATCTTCAGCAGATTCTTCTTTTTCATAGAAGATTGTAGCTTTATAATCATCTACTGAAACATTATAAGCTTTGATATTAAGTTCATTATCTACTCTTACATCAGATAATTTTAACATCTTAATAATAATTTCATCATCAGTATTAATTAATACTTTAGCTTCTTTAGGAATATTATTTTCAGTTTTAACATTTCTAAATGCTTTAATAAATTCAATCTTAGATTCTACTGCTTTTTCTTCTTCTTTAAAGATAAATTTCTTATCATACTTAGGATATTCATCTATCATGATAGATTCTTTATCTTTAATTGGTAACATTTGATAAATTTCTTCAGTTACGAATGGCATAAATGGATGTAATAATTTTAATATACCAGTTAACACATAACAAAGAACAGATTTAGTAGTTTGTGATTCAGCATTAAATTTAGCAAATTCAATGTAATTACTACAGAAGTCATCATAAATAAATGAATATGTTTCTGAACCAAAAATATTAAATTCATATTTATCCATATGTTTAGTTGAAGATTTAACAATACTTTCATATTTAGTTAAAATCCATTTATCTTCATTAGTTAAATTATCAAAAGTAAATTCTTTTAAGTCTTCGATATTCATTAATACGAATCTAGAAGCATTCCAAATCTTATTAATATAATTCCAAGTAGCAGCCATCTTAGTTTCATCAAATCTAAGATCTGTTCCAAGTGCACAGTCAGTACATAAGTAGTATCTTAATGCATCACAACCATACTTATCAATCATATCGAATGGATCAACACCATTACCTAAAGACTTAGACATCTTACGTCCTTCTTTATCTCTGATAAGACCATGAATTACACAATCTTTAAATGGTCTAGTTCCAAGTAATTCTTCTGATTGGAATACCATACGTGATACCCAGAAGAAGATAATATCATAGCCTGTAACTAAACAATCATTTGGGAAATATCTCTTTAAGTCTTCAGTATTATCTGGCCAACCTAAAGTTGCAAATGGCCATAAAGCACTTGAGAACCAAGTATCAAATACATCAGTATCTTGTACCCATCCTTCTTCTTTAGGTGCTTCTTCACCTACATAGATTTCTCCATCTTTATACCAAGCTGGAATTCTATGACCCCACCATAATTGTCTTGAAATACACCAATCATGGGTATCAGTCATCCAACTTCTTAAAGTATTTTCAAATTTATCTGGAACAAAATTAACTTTTTTATCTTTATCATCTTGAGTAGCAAGAACCATCTTAGCTAAACCTTCCATATTAACAAACCATTGTTCTTTAATCATTGGTTCAACCATTACACCAGTTCTTTCACTATGTCCTACTTCATGAACAAGTGGTTCAATTTCAAGAAGTAATCCTTCAGCTTTTAAATCTTCTAGAACTGCATCTCTACATTCTTCTCTTGTCATTCCTTGATATTTAGCTGGTACATTTTCATTCATAGTTGCATCATCATTCATGATACAAATTCTTTCAAGATTATGTCTATTACCAACCTCAAAATCGTTAGGGTCATGTGCAGGAGTAATTTTAACTACACCAGTTCCTTTTTCCATATCAGCATGTTCATCAGCAATAACTGGAATTGATTTATTCATAAATGGTAACTCTACTGTCTTACCAATATATTTTTGATATCTTTCGTCTTCAGAATTAACAGCAACTGCAGTATCACCAAATAAAGTTTCTGGTCTTGTAGTAGCTACATCTAAGTATTCTTCACTACCAGTAATTTTATATTTTAAATGATAGAAAGCACTCTTTTCTTCAAAGTAATTTACCTCTTCATTTGATAAAGCTGTTTGAGCAGCAGGATCCCAATTTATGATTTTTTCTCCTCTATAAATTAATCCTTTATTATAGTAATCAATAAATACTTTATTAACTGCTTTAGCTAATCCTTCATCTAAAGTAAATCTTTCTTTATTGTAATCTACTGAAATTCCCATAGCAGCCCATTGATCTCTGATTGTTCCACCATATTCTTTAGTCCAATCCCAACAAGCATCTAAGAATTTTTCTCTACCATATTCATATTTATCAATGCCTTGTTCTTTAAGTCTTGCAACTACTTTTGCTTCAGTTGCAATTGCAGCATGGTCCATACCTGGAAGCCATAAAGCATCAAATCCTTGCATTCTCTTATATCTAATAATTGCATCTTGGATAGAAACATCATAAGCATGTCCAATATGTAATTTACCAGTAACATTTGGAGGTGGAATAACTATACAATAAGGATCTTTAGATTTATCTCCTGAATTGAAATATCCTTTTTCCTTCCAAGTGTTATATTTATTTTCTTCAACTTTTTTATAATCATATTTAGTTTCTAACATAATTAATCACTTAACCTTTCTTCTATAAATTCATTTACTGTTCTTTTTATTTCATCAGAATCTTTTATATTTGAATCATTTAATACTTCAAGTCTTCTTTCAATACATCCATCATCTCTAATTATTTTAAAAGACTCTTTAAAATTCAAATCAAATATAAATCCAATTTCTCTTAACAAATGAAATAATTTATTATTTTTATAATTTTTATTATTCTTAACCATTTCTTTATTTAATAGAGATTTAACTGCTTCTTCAGGAATTTCTTCATCACCATCTAATTTAGGAAACTTAATGCATAAGTTATCTAACTTATCTGCATCTCTTGTGATATCACAGAACATTTTAGTTCTTTCATCGAACTCTGTAGGAACAGATATTTTATTATGGACTCGAGTAGATTTTAAAATGATATCATCATTAATACCCAACTCTTTTAAAATACTTTCTCCTTCATTACCATGATCAAATGATAAAGCATCTTCAAATGTTTTATACTCACTCCATTGTTTAAATCTTGCAATATCATGATAAAGTGCACATAAACTTGCTAGTTCATAATCTTCATCATTTAGGTTTAAACCTTTAGCAATTTTCTTAGCTAATATGACGACTCGCATAGTATGGTCATATTTTCTATGAACGCCATCTAAAGTTTTATCAAATGTATCATAATAATTGTTAAATAACTTTAATGCTTCTTCCATTAATATTCTCCTTAAATAAAAAAATCCAATCATCATAAAGACGATTGGATCGTGGTACCACTTTAATTACTTCTTAAAATACTTAACGCGTATTACTCGTTTATATTTACTACTATTTCAATATAACGACTCCCAAGCTACATTCAACTAACCTTTTTAAGAATACCTTCCAGTCCAATGAGTATTCATCCCTAGTAAACGGTTTTAGTTTACTCCTCTTGTTCTTCGTCTTTCTTTTGATATTTTAACATATATTTTATAAATTACAAGTCTTATCTATTTCTATCATTAACATCTAAAACTTCAGTTGGATTATTAAACCCATAATCATTTTGAAGAATATTAAATAACATTTGTCCTAAATCACCAGTATATGTAGCATTATTTCCCAATAATGAATTAACATATTGATTAGCTAAACTAACAAGCTCGCCAGTATTATACTTATTCATAAAATATTTTCTAAACCCTGAATCATTAGTTATAACATTAAAATTACCTCTAAGTAACTCATCAAAACATAAAACTAAATGATCTTTTCCATATTTTCTATATGTTTCTCTTAAACCTTCAATAAACATTTCAAAATCTTTAGGTTTACTTAATTCTTGAGTTTCAGCAAAACCTTTTTTGTAATCAGGGCCATCAAAAACCAAAATATCATTTACATAACTAACTATATCACCATTAGTAATCTTAACTATATCTTCAGTTCTTAAATTATACATAAACTTAAATCTAAAATTATTATCTCTAGTGATAGCATTTTGATCACCAGATGAAAATCTTGCTAATGCCTCAATTACTGAATTAACATTATAATTATATTTTTTAAAATAAGCATAGCATATATATTGAGAAAGTAATTTATACTTATCTTCAATTACACTATTTTCAAATATTTTTTTTGACTCTGCAATACAACCAAATAAGTTCTTATATGAATCACCATAAATATTATTAAAGATTGCTTCAAATACTATTTTATAATTATTCTCTAAGTATATTTCATGATTAAATATCTTAGGATATAAATCACGGATTCTTTCACAATTATTTCTAAAATGTTCTGAATTTATAAAATCATTTAATTCGCTTTTATTTTGAAATAAATTAACATATCTAGCATATAAATATTTAACAAAATCATCATATCCAGGTGTTTTAGTTTTTTTCAAATAATCAACTAAAAAATAAGCTATCGTAGAATTATAAGAAACAGTATCGTCATATCCAATTCCAACTATACCTTCTCTATTAAGAAAAGGATTTGTTGGTCTAGCATTTGCTACTAAAAATTGATTACTATTAATAAATGAAATTACTTTTTCAACATCTTCTTTATCTTCCAATCTTAGTACGATTTCATCACTACGAAATTTATTAGCCACTTTAGAAGAAGTTTTCATATTATTTTTTTCAATAAAATCAAAAATCAGATTTATCCCTTCATAATATGCATTCGGATTTAAACTTACATATAACTTTAAGTGTTTTGATTCATCAGTCTTTTGATTATGGAATTGTAAAAAACTCTTTTGTCTCGGATCGTGTTCAACTGTTAAATTAGGTTTATCTTTATATCTTTCAATCCATAATGGAAATAAACTATCAGTTTGAATATGAATTTCTTTTTCATCAAATCCATAATTGCATAAAGTACTATAAACATTATCTAAATCTATAGGAATGTTATATTTTCTAAACCCATCATACATATATTTAAGAAGTGTATCTATTTCTTGTGCTCTATTCAATTTTGTCACCTTCTGTCTTTTTAACTTCATCAACTACTTCTGTTAAGTCTAAAGTGTCTTCGTTACTATAAACAGATGGAAAAAGATCATCATCAACTTTTATGTCATCTCTAGCAGTCAAAACTATATCTATTTTTTTATTTTCTTCTTCCATATTAGCACCTCTTTTTATATATTTTTAAATTCTTTTATAAATTCATCTTCAGTAAAAACTTTTATTCCATTATCTATTAAGAGTTGTGTAGTAATCCCATTACCTTCAATTAAATTACCACTAAATGTTCCATCATAAATTAAACCTTTTCCACATGATGGACTCTTAGCTTTTAATACAACTGTATCAACATTATATAATTTACATAATCTTAATGTTTCTTCAGCACCTCTTAAGTAATTAGAAGTTACATCTAAACCATCTTTATTAATTACTCTTTCACCTTTTATTTCTGATGGAACTCTAGGAGTTTCTAACCCACCAAACACTTCAGGACACACAGGAATAAATTCAAATTGTTTTATCATATTTATAATATCTTTATTTTCTTTACTTAGTCCATCATATCTACATTTAAGACCAAGTAAACAAGCACTAATCAGAACTCTTTTCATTATAACTAAAATATCTTACTTCATTATAAAAATGTCTAGATCCTTGAATAAAAGTAACAAATGTAAATAAAGAAATAAAGAATATAGCTATAAGTAAAACTTCTAACTTAGTTAATAAATATAGAAAAACTCCTAATATTAGTATAAAAAACATAATAACAAATAAACCATATGATAAAACGAATTGTATTTTACCATAATGAGTTTTACTAAATTTAATTAATAATTCTGATAATTCTTTTCTATTTAAATTATAAATATTTTTCATATATATCCCACCCTTTCTAATCACTTACATCATTATCCATTACAATATATAAATCATAATCAGGATATTTTTCATTTATTTTATTCTTTAAAGTTGGTATTAAAGTTTTATCTCTAATAGATTCAAAAGATACAACTGCATCTAAATTAATTGTTTTATCAATTTTATTCAAATAGAATCCATGCATAGAAAGAATTCCTTTAGTATCATCAATTATATCTTCGATTGTTTCCTTTATTTCTTGAATTTCAGGGTCATTATTATTCATTGAATAAATACCAATCGCAGAAACAATAATACCTGTTTTTTTATAAACAGTATCAGTTATTTTTCTAGTTAATAAATCTATATCAACCGCATTCATCTTTTCGTCTATTTCAATATGAAATGAAGCAATTAATCTTTCAGGACCATAATTATTAACTACAAGATCATAACAACCATTTACTTCATCAAAACGATTAACTATGCGTTTTATCTTTAAAGCTATTTCTCTATCTACTCTTCTACCAAGTATTAAACTAACAGTTTCTTTAATCATCATGAATCCTGATCTCATAATAATTAAAGAAATAATAATTGCTAAATAACTTTCTAAACTTACACCAGTAAACATAAATATTAAAGCAGAAACTACAGTAGCAAAAGAAATAAGTGAATCTAAAAGTGCATCAATTCCTGAATTAACTAGGTTTTCACTTTTAACTTGTTTACCAATTCTACGATAATATAATCCAAGTATAATTTTTACAATTACAGAAATACTAACTAGTATTAAAGCTAAACTATTATAACTTGGTAATTCTTTTCTTAATATAAATTGAACTGATTCAATTAAAGCAGTTATACCTGCATACATTATTATTATAGAAATAACTAGTGATGCTAAATATTCAACTCTACCATGACCAAATGGATGTTCTTTATCAGGTCTTTTATTTGCAATCTTAGTTCCAATGATTGTAACTATTGAAGATACACAATCACTTAAATAATTAAGCGAATCCATCATAATAGCAATTGAATTAGTTAAATAACCAACAACAGCTTTCATAATACTTAAAAGTATATTAACTATTATTCCAATAATACTAGTTTTAACTATTGTCTTTTCTCTATTTTTTTCCATTAAAATCTTTTACCCCCTTCATTAACTCATTCATTTGATCCATATATTTATTAATATATTCATCATTAAATGCATTACCTATTTGTTGATAATTTTCTTTAATTTTTTTCCTATACTCTTTTGGATTCTTAATTGCCTCTTCACCACTTAATGGTAAATCAACATATTTATTCAAATCCTTTTCATAATAACCAATCTTGCAAGCTTTTTGAAATTCTTCATTCTTGGTTAAATCTTCATTATTCATACTACTCACCCTAAAATAATTATATAAAAAAAAGATTAAATAATTAACCTTTTTTTGGTGATTTACTTAATACTTTAACATTTTCATTAGTTTGATTATTCATATTAAGTAAATTTTCAATTTCATATCTCTTAATTTTTAACATTGTATCATCCATAGATGCAAGTAGATAACTATAATCTCTTAGCATTGTTTTAGATTGTTCACTACAATTTTCATTTTTATAAATAATTTCATGTTCTAGTGAAGACCAAGCATCCATTAAAACAGTTCTAACTTGAATTTCACATCTAACTGGAATAACACCACTAGAAAGTTCAACTGGAACTTCAACAATTAAATGGTGTGCTCTATAACCAGACTTCTTAGGATTAGTTATATAATCTTTTTCTTGAACAACATTAATAAATGGTGATTCTTTAATAATATTAATCATTTCGTTAACATCATCTAAATCAAGACAAATAATTCTTGCAGCTACAACATCTTTAATATTATTTCTAATATTATCTAAATTAAACTCTAAATTTTGAGTTTCAAGTTTTCTATCGATTGAATTAATAGATTTAATTCTATATTTAATATTTTGAATATCAGAATTTAATCCACTTCTATCATATTCAGTTTTAGCTATATCTATATAACTACTTAATATTTCTTCAGCAGCATCATAAATATATCTATTATCTTTAAACTCTCTTAATATTCTAGGTTTAATTGTTCTCTTAATAATTTCATCATATCTGTTCATGCCTTCTCTATTTCTAATCATTTTCATAGAGTTTTCTAGAGAAGCTAAACTATAAGAAAAACTTAAAAGTTCTTTAATAGATTGTTCACTACAATTTTTATTTTTATAAATAATCTCATGTTCTAGTGATGACCATGCATCCATTAAAAGTGTTCTGACTTGAATTTCAGCTTTAACAGGAACTAAAACATTACCAATAGGTACATCTATTTCCACTATCATATGATAAGATCTATAACCTGATTCTTTAGGATTATTAATATAGTCTTTTTCATTAATAATTCTAATACTAGGAATATTCTTAATCATTTCAACTATTCTTGATACATCATCAGTATCTAAACATACAATTCTAGCACCAACAATATCATTAATAG
>JAILLM010000025.1 GCA_024693165.1 Bacilli bacterium
AAATAATTATATTAAAGTAAATCCAACATACCCTTTAGTTTTTAATAACATACGTTATTTCAAATAGATAAAACTTATATTTATACGTTTATCCTAAACTATTTTCATATAAACTCCTAGAATAAATATTATCAATAATTAATATGATATAATAATTCTAGGAGTTTATATGAAAATAGTTTAGGATAAACGTATAAATATAAGTTTTATCTATTTGAAATAACGTATGTTATTAAAAACTAAAGGGTATGTTGGATTTACTTTAATATAATTATTTAGATTATAAATGTCCTAAAAGAGTAGTTATTATTACTTGTTTAAGTTATGAAAATACTATCTGCGTTTCAAAATTAAGCTAACTTTACATGAAATAATAATTCGAGGATTTGACAAATATGTGTTGTTTTGTTAAAATTAGTTTGTATGCAAATTAATTTGAAAAGGAGGAAAATTTGTATGAGTATTTATGAATTAAAAGTTAAACAAAGAAATGGAGAAGATTTCGACTTAAGTACTTTAAAAGGTAAAGTATCATTAGTTGTTAACACTGCAACTGGTTGTGGATTTACACCACAATATGAAGCAATTGAAAAACTATATGAAAAATATCATGATAAAGGATTTGAAGTTTTAGACTTCCCATGTGATCAATTTGGTCATCAAGCACCTGGAGATAGCGATGAAATCCATGAGTTCTGTACTGCAAAATATAAAACTCAATTTGATCAATTTGCTAAAATTGAAGTAAATGGAGAAAATGAAGATAAAGTATTTACAGTATTAAAAGCTCAACAACCTGATGAAAAACCAGTTGGGTTTAAAAATAAAGTAGCTATGAAGGGAATTATGAAGATAAGCAAGACTTGTACTAAAAAAGGAGATATCGCTTGGAACTTCACTAAATTCTTAGTAGATAAAGATGGAAACGCAGTAAAAAGATATGATCCAACATTTGACCCTAGTAAAATTGAAGAAGATTTATTAAAATTGTTATAGGGAGTTTGAAGATATGGAAAATAAATATGAATCATTGACATTAAAGAATCAATTATGTTTTCCTATATATTTATGTTCGAAAGAAATTATTCGAAAATATACACCAATCCTAGATGAATTAGATTTAACCTATACACAATATATAGTAATGATGTATTTCTGGGAAGTTGGTAAAAGTAATCTTAAAGATATAGGAAAAACATTATTACTAGACCCAAGTACCTTAACACCACTTGTTAAGAAACTTGAGAAGAAAGGTTATATTACAAGAGTTAGATCTACAATTGACGAAAGAAATCTTGATATAGAATTAACTGATAAAGGAAGAGACTTAAGAGATCAAGCGTTAACTGTTCCTGAAAAAATCGAAAAATGTATCGATTTAACTGAAGAAGAATCTAAAATCTTATATAAACTTATGTATAAAATAATAACTAATACCCAAAAGGAGGGAAAATAATGGCAGTAATTGAAATTACAAAAGATAACTTCGAAACTGAAGTTTTAAAAAGTGATAAAAAAGTATTAGCAGATTTTAATGCTGATTGGTGTGGACCATGCAAAATGTTAAGACCAATCATTGATGAAATTGCTGAAGAAAAAGAAAATATAAAAGTAGTATCTATTAATATCGATAACGAAGATGAATTAGCAGAAAAATATAATGTTTCATCTATCCCTTGTTTAGTTGTATTTGAAAATGGTAACGAAACAAGAAGAAGTGTTGGATTCATCCAAAAAGATGAAATAGAAAATATTATCGGAGAATAATGTACGATATTATTATAGTTGGAGCAGGTCCTGCAGGATTAACTGCAGCAATCTATGCTCGTAGAGCTCAAAAATCTGTTTTAGTTCTAGAAGCTAAAAGTTATGGTGGGCAAATAATTAATACGTTAGATATTGAAAACTATCCAGTTGAAGAACATATTTCTGGATTTGATTTTGCAACTAAATTATTTAACCAAGCTAAAGCACTAGGAACTGAAGTAGTTTTTGAAAAAGTTGTTGATATTAATGATTTAGGTAATTCTAAAGAAGTAATTACTACAAAAAATAAATATACTGGAAAAGCCGTAATTCTAGCAACTGGTTCTGAAAATAGAAAGTTAGGTCTTTCTAATGAAGATGAATTAGTAGGTAAAGGAATATCTTATTGTGCAACTTGTGATGGAGCATTCTATAAAGGTAAAGTAACTGCAGTTGTAGGTGGAGGTAACACTGCACTTGAAGATGCATTATATTTATCTGATATCGCAGCTAAAGTTTATCTTATTCATAGAAGAGATGAATTTAGAGCTGAAGAAACTACAATAGAGCAATTAAAGAATAGAGAAAATGTTGAATTCGTTCTTAATAGTTCAGTAACTAAACTAAATGCTGAAGATAGACTTTCAAGCATTGAAGTAACTAACAAAGACGGTTCGGTAAGAAATATTGATGTTAATGGTTTATTCGTAGCTGTTGGAAGGATTCCAGAAAATCAAAATTTTGCTAGATTAGTAGATTTAGACGATGCAGGTTACATAAAAGCTGGTGAAGATTGTAAAACAAATTGTGCTGGAATATTCACTGCTGGAGATAATCGTATAAAAGAAGTTAGACAATTAGTAACAGCTACAGGCGATGGTGCTGTGGCTGCCACAAACGCTATTAAATATATAAATAGTTTATAAAAAGGAGGAGACAACTATGTTTAATCTTAAAAAAAGAGTAGCAGTAATTACAGGAGCATCAAGCGGATTAGGAAAACAAATGACTTATGCGTTTGCAGAAAGTGGTGCTGATCTTGTTTTACTTGCAAGAAGAATTGAAAGATTAGAAGAAATCAAAGCTGAATTAGAAGCAAAAGGTGTTAGAGTATTACCAATTAAATGTGATGTAACTAATACTGATGATATAAATAATGCTGCTACTTTAGCAGAACAAACTTTTGGAAAAGTAGATATCTTAGTAAATTGTGCAGGATCATCAAAAGACAAAGGTGTACTTGAAATGCAAGATGATGAATGGGATTTCACAATTGAAACAGACCTTACATCTGTATTTAAAGTAACACGTGCATTTGCTAATATAATGAAGAAAAATAATTATGGTAGAGTAATTAATATTGCATCTATGTATGGCCTTGTAGGTAATGATGAAATTCCTACAATTGCATATCATTCATCAAAAGGTGGAGTAGTTAACTTTACAAGAGCAGCAGCAGCTGAACTTGCAAAATATAATATTACTGTTAACTGTATTTGCCCTGGTTACTTCTATACAGAATTAACTACACAAGTTCTAGATACAGAAAGGTTCCAAGAATTTGCTAAAACTCATGTCCCAATGAAGAGATATGGTAGTGAAGGAGAATTAAACGCAGGTGCAATATTCCTTGCTAGTGATGAAGCAAGTTATGTTACAGGCATTATGCTACCAATTGATGGAGGATATACTTGCGTATAATTTATCATGAATAAAATATTAACAAGATCTTGTATAAGATTTATAGCAATACTAGCAAGTATATATGGCATTATTAAAACATATGGACCACTTCATTTTACGTTTTTTACAACGTTATCAAATATATTTGTAAGTATAATGTTATTCATATTTCTTATAAACGATATAAGATCATTAATAAATAAAAAAGAATATAAAATGAGTAATACTTTATATATAGTTAAGTTCTTAGCTACTATATCTATAACAATTACTTTCTTTGTATTCTTAACATTACTAGCACCAACTTGGTCAAATGGGTTTATTGATGCTTATCTATATAATGGAGCAGGAAGTTTATGCGTACACTTTATTACGCCAATTCTTTCTATCATAGATTTCTTATTATTTGATGACGGATATAAATCAAATAAGAAACATGCTATATATGGAATTATACCTCCATTATCTTATGTATTATTTATTGTAATACTAGGACAATTTGGTGTTAGATGGTTTGATGTAATGTATGCACCTTACAATTTTCTTAATTATGGAGCTCCTACTGGATGGTTTGGATTTGATCTAAGCCATGTAGGATGGCAATCAATTGGAATCGGAGTATTCTATAATATAGTTATACTATCACTTATATTCATCTTAATCGGAAGAATATTCATATTTATAAGAAATAAAATAAGTTCAAAAAAGGTTGATTAATTCAATCTTTTTTTATAAATGTATACCGGAGGACTTTATGGATTTAAACGAAAAACTAATACGAGAAAGACATTCTGTTAGAAATTATTTAGATAAAAAAATTGAAAAAGAAAAAATAGATATTTTAAATAATTTAATAAGTAATATTAATAAAAAAGAAGATTTAAATATTCAATTAATCGTAGATGATAAAGATGTATTTGATAAATTCATTCTTAGTTATGGAAGATTAAAAGGATGCAGTAACTATATTGCACTAATAGGTAAATCTTCAAAAAGTTTAGAAGAAAAACTAGGATACAATGGAGAAAAAATTGTTCTTAAAGCTCAAGAGTTAGGATTAAAAACTTGTTGGGTAGGTGGAACTTATAAAAAATCTATTGTTAAAGCACATATCGCAGATGATGAAACAATGGTATGTATAATTGCAATCGGATACGGAGAAACTAATGGTAGAGATAGAAAAAGTAAAACTATTGATGAAGTAGTTATCTCTAAAGAATATCCTGATTGGTTTAAAAAAGGAGTAGAGTTTGCTCTACTAGCACCTACTGCTATTAACCAACAAAAGTTTAAATTTGAATATCTAGGAGATTCAAAAGTAAAAACTCATATTGGTTTCGGACACTTAACTAAAGTAGATATTGGTATAGTTAAATATCATTTTGAATTAGGTGCCAATAAAAAAATCGAATGGATTTAACATATAAAAAAATAGTTAAATCTATTTTTTTATATGTTATAATTTCATTAGTGATAATATGAAAAAAATAATAATTGGTATTCTTATATTTATTCTTGCAATAGTTTTATTAATTATTTTTAATTTAATAAAACTTAA
>JAILLM010000041.1 GCA_024693165.1 Bacilli bacterium
TTATGTTTATCTTTTATTAAAGACAAAGCACATTCAATTTCATTTATTTTTACAAATAATTTATTATATGTTTTATATAAAATATCATTTTCTTTAATGTACTCACCAATAAACACAATATTCCATATATCATCAGTGTTATTTAAGTCAAATACTAGTTTATTATTTTCTTTTCTAATTATTGATTCTTTCTTTTGAATAAAACTAGAAATAATAGTCTTATAGTATTCTTGATTATTTAATAATAATACATTACTATCTAATAATTTATTTCTAGCCTCTTCTTCATTAGATATATTTACAATTGATTCAGTTAAATCAAATAGACTCATAATCGCACCTCTATTATGATTATAGCATAAAAGCACTATAAAAGGATGACAAGCGTCATCCTTAACATTTTATACCCAGAATTCAAATATTTGTCTTATTTGATAATAGAACATATATCTTGTTAATGTTGTATCAGTAAGTAAGAATGCTATCGCAGATACCATAGTTATTACAAATACAAGTCTTAACATAGATAATCTAAAGCTACTCTTAGTAAGTTCATCTTGAAGTTTAAGTGATGAAATTACAGTTGCAAAGTAAATCATAAATCCAAAGTCTAGAATATATCTAGGTAAGATTCCAGCCATTTCTGTATCTACCATTGAAATGATAAGTGCAAATGCAAGAAGCATTATACTTAAGATATATGGTAATCTAGTCTTTTCAAATCTATCTTTAATCTTATAGATTAGAACTCCTAAAATACATAAAGCATTTGACCAGAAGAAGCCTGCTGGCATAGATTCAAATATTGTAGTTCCAATATAGTTATTTTGAACATCAGTTCTTAATATGAATGGGAACTTAACTGATAATGATGGAGTGTTGAAGAAGTAATAGAAGATACCTGTAGGTATTCTTAAATTAACCCATCCTCTCTTAGTCATATCATTAGTAGTTAAATTATAGTTTGCTCCAAAGTCAGCAACTGAACCAAATCTTAAATAGTTATAAGTCATAAGTAGACCTGCAACTACAACAAAAGGAACAACGAATGCTATTACTTTAGATAAATTTTCTTTCTTAAAAATTTCTTTAATCTTATTCCAGAATATTGGAATACAAAGGAACGAAGTAAGTAATAATTGTGGTCTACATGCAGCTACTAAAGCCATACATAAACTTCCTAAGAAGTAATACTTAGTTTCATCTGTTTCAGATGCTTTTAACCAAGCAATTAGACCATAAATACTAAACATTACGCCCATTAATATTGGTAAGTAATAATGATCTGGTCTTCCATATGTATGAAGTATTCCACATCCATTAATAAACATTAAGAATAATATAATGAATAAACCTAAGTTAACATCATTCTTAAACCACATCTTACAAATACGTTTCATTAATAATAGAACTGCGATTGTTGCAAGTATACCAGTAATAAATATACATACACTAGTCTTAATATGATGTCCAGTAATCATATAGAATGGTAAGTAATAGAAGATTACAGGTGCTACACCAAAGTAAACATAGTATTTACCTTTATAATATGCACAATCCCATAGATATACTTCATCACTATCTTTAAATAAGTCATCTCTCTTTTTAGTATCATATGGATTTTTCATTGATTGAAGTAATTCACTAGGTTCTTCTTCAAGATATAAATGTCCATGAGAGAAACTTTCTGCTAAATACTTATATTGATCTCTTTGTCCTTTTTGAACACCAAAGTCTTCTTTAACAAAGTATCCATTTAAAGAAAACGCAAATGAGAATAAAGCTAATTGGAATAATAATACACCAATAATATACTTTTTAGCTTTCTTATCCCCTATTTTAAGCTTCCACATCTTTGCTTTAGGTCCAGCTGTGAACCAAAGTAAGAATACAAAATATATAGCTAACATTCTTATAATTGAGAAGTTAAAATTATATTTTTTATTTAAAGTAATATTCTTAATTTCAAATAATTGATCTTCTCCGCCATTAAAGTAAATTCTTAACTTACTTGATTTACCAGATAAATTAAACTTAATTATTTCACCTTTATCTCTTGATGCTAAGATAGATCTACTTTGAGTATATTTATATTTACTATTAGCAGCATCTGTAACACCAAATGATACCCAAATAACTTGATTCTTTAATTGTTCTCCTTTGTAAGTTTTTGAATCAAGATCAATATAAACATCATTGATTTCTTTGTTTAAATCAATTATTTCAATACAGTTTCTTTTGTCTTGTGCAATTGTAACTGTTCCATCTTCATCTATTTCAAGTCCTTCACATACTGAGTAATCATCAATAACTTGTTCTTCGTAATTTCTTGATTCATAGAATCTAAAATTAAATAAAGAAAGTTCTAATACAATAAGTATAGACCACATAATCATACTATTACGAATGAATTTATTATTCTTAAATTTAAAAAATAATATAACATGTACTAACATAATAATAGATGCAAGTACAATAGATATAATATTCATAGGTACACCAATCATATATGCACTACTCCTTTTCACCTCAATATTTTATCACTTATGCAAATAAAAAGGAACATTATTGTTCCTTATTTGTAAAGTTA
>JAILLM010000062.1 GCA_024693165.1 Bacilli bacterium
AAATACGCTAAATTCATTAAAGTCTATACCTAGAGAATTAACATTCTCTATAATACAGAAGAATAAGAACGAAATAATAGATGGTACTAATACATTAATAATCTTTAATGATGTTTTATTTGATTTTAATAATGTATATACGCTTATGATAATTGAAAGAATCATCACTATAACGAACTCTAAAGTTGTAGGGAAATAAATTAACTCTATAGCTTTAGCAGATACATTATTAACAAAAACAGAAATTGTATTAATGTAGTTAACTAAATAGAAACCAATTAGTAATAATCCAGATGCTAAACATACTCTATCATTTAACTTCTTATTCATTAAATTTTTAAATACTGCATGAACTATTAATAATAATATTTCAAGTCCAATAAGTACTAAAACTTTTGAATCTTTAGCTGCATTAAATGCAGTTGTAATAATTTGTAATATTGATAATTCTTTCATAATAAACCCCCATTTATTATAAATATTTCCTTTTTATCCTTCGTTTATTAACTCAAATATAAATACAGTTTGTTCGGTCTTACTTTGATATGTACATGTTATTAAAGTTAATGTTTTAACATTAGGATCTCTAGTAATTTCTACAGTTCCATCTTTAACAACATTGTATATATTAACTAATTTATAAGTATAAGTTTTATTATTATACTCAATTTGTGCAGTTGCACCTAAATTTAAATTATGTAACTTATTAAAGTAACCAACAGATGATGTTCCGTTATGCCCTGCTAGTATTAAATTACCATTTTTAACATTAGGCATATCAGAACCTTTAATCAATTGTACATTATAATTAACATAGTTATATGGATTTTCAAGTGATGTAAATCCTTTATCTAAGTTAATTTCAGGAACCTTTAGATATCCAATGTAATCATATCTACCGTTTCCAGAGACTACAGGAGTATCTTCAGGATCTTCTACTAATGATAATTCTTGACCAGCATCTTCATCGAATTCTACTACTTGTTCAACAAGATTTCTGTTTTTATTATCAAAAACTTTAACCTTCATTGTCTCAAAGTGAGTATAACCAATTAAGCACAACCCCATAAAAGCAAAAAGAATGCTAATTGTTATCTTAGCATTCTTTGATAGATTTCTTAACATAGATTGCTCCACCAATTAATAATGCAAGACCACCAATTAATAATAATGTTGAGTTTTTGCCAGTTGAAGGAACTTCTACTTCTTCAGTAGGTTTCTTTGTATTGTAGAAAGAAACATATACTGCATCTTCATATTTTCCGTTACCGTTAAGTACTTGAACTGTACCATCTTCTAATAATTTAAATGTTACAGTATCTTTACTTAAGATATAACCTTCTGGAGCTTCTACTTCATAAACTGTATATTCTCCAGCTTTTAATGTAATTGAATACATTTTATCTGTTGATGTAAATTCAGATACTACATATCCGTTTGAATCTTTAATAACTAGTTTAGCACCAGCTACTTGTTTTCCAGATTCACTATCTAATTTAGCGATAGATACTGTATCTTGTAATTCATTGATCATAACTACTCTATCAACTTTAGTATAAACACCATTTGAATCTTTAACATAAACTTTACCAGTTACATCAATCATGAAGTAAATAGTAGTTTTACTTAATTTATATCCAGCTGGTGCAATAGTTTCAGTTAATGAATATTTACCAGGTTTTAATGTAATTTTATGTGTTTCAGTAGTTGAAACCCATTTTTCAATTAATGTTCCCTTTTCATCTTTAACTTCTAATGTAGCTCCAGCAACTTCTTTAGCTTGAGTTACATCAGTTTTACTAATATTAACTGTATAGTTAACGTTAGCAATAACCATTTCTAAACTATCATTTACATTACTTGTAGTTACTTCAGTTTCACTATAAAGTAATTTTTGATATTTAGAAGAATGGAAATAATAGTATGCTGTTTCTTTATCAGAATCAGCTTTAACATTTAATTTAAATGTTAATTTTTGTCCAGCAGGTACAGCACTTACTGGGATTTTAACTTTAACACCGTTTGTACTCTTAACAACTAATGATCCTTTTGGAGTGTTGTCTAAAGAATACTTAACATTTTTAACATTGTTAGCTTTAACAACTATTTCAGAAGATACATAGTATCCATCAACAATTGAGAAAGTAACTTGTCCATCAACTAAGTCGATAGATCCAGTTGTTTGTTTATAACTAATTGCACCATTTAATAGGTCAATTACTTTTTTACAAACATCATAGTTTTCTAATTTACTATCTTTTGAATGATAAATGATATAATTTTTTAAACTTGTTTCTAAGTTTGCATTATTACCATTTACATAGTCCATATAATACCAAACTGCTAATTGTTTAATATAGAAATCTTTATTAGCATCTCCAGTATTAATGTTTGAGTTAATAATGTAAATAAATCCATCATCAACTTTTCCTGTCTTTTTAAATTCTAAATTGTATTTGTAAGTGGAATCTAATTCCATACAATATACATATTTACCATCTGTAGTTTTCTTTACTACAACTGGGTATGTATATTTTTTACCATCTTTTGCAGTAGCATTGATGTAGTTAACTGTCTTGTACTTACCATTTCCAGTTAAGTCAGCAGTTTTGAATGAATTTGGTAAACTAGTAGCAGCAAATACTGATCCTAATCCAGCAAATCCAATTACAAATGCGATAAGCATTGCAACTATAAATGATTTTACTTTTCTCATAACCTTTTCCCCCTTGAGATGTGACCTATTATAGCACTTTTTTAAAAAAATGCAAATTTTTAACCAATCCTTATATATATAGGAAAAATCGTTATTTAAAGAAACTTTTTATTGCACCCCAAAAATAAATATGTTATATTTAAGTAGTCATGGATCTTTAGCTCAGTTGGTTAGAGCATCCGGCTCATAACCGGGCGGTCGTAGGTTCGAGTCCTACAAGATCCACCAAACTGCGGGTATGGCGAAATTGGCAGACGCGCTAGACTTAGGATCTAGTGGATTACTCCGTGCAGGTTCAACTCCTGTTACCCGCACCATTAAGAAACTAAACGGTATCATTTGATATCGTTTTTTTATTTATAAATTAAAAAAAGAAAGATCAAATATCTTTCCTTATTTTTCCTCTAAAATCTTTTTCTTTTCAGAATCATACTCTTCTTGAGTAATAGCTTCTAAATCTAATAACTTTTTAAGTTTTTCAAGTTTATCATATTTATCATCATTTGATGATTTATTATCTTTTATTTCTCCTAATATATTATTATCGGGGTTAGTAGTTCTAGGTATATCTTTTACTTCAACCTTAGCTTCTTCATGAATTTCAAATAATCTATCAGAAGGTTCAACCTTTTCTACTTTTACTTCTACAGGAGTTTCTTCCACTTTATCTTCTTCATTGTTATTAGTATTCTTAGTAACAATTTTATTAGCAATTGGTACTACGATTGTACCTAAAGCAATAAGTATAGCTAATACTGCATCTATTCTCATAAAGTCATCATTTTCAACAAGTAAACGGAATATCCATAATGCATCAATTCCTACTGATAATACTATTGTTAAATTTCTAACATTTAAAATTGTTGAATCATTAATATTTTCAAGTAGCAATTCAGAAATATGTCCTAATGACCAAGATAATAGAACTAATATTAAAGAAACTTTTATAACATATTCATAACTGTCACCAAAAGTTTCAAAAATAGTTAATATATTAAAAATAAAGAATAAACATGCAATAAAACAAGTAAACATACCAACACATGCAACTGTTTCATATTTCTTCTTATCATATAAAGAAGAACATATTACACCAGGAATACTAAATCCAAAAATAGTTCCAGTAATAGCTAATATTTTCCAAGTTAGTTCATTCCATACTCCTAAAAGAATAACACTTATTCCAAATATAGCTCCAATAACTAAAGTATAAATCAAATTTGATAAAAATATTTTTCTCATGAATAACACTCCATCCTATATTTAATAATAACATAAATTAAATATTATTAATTATACGATTCAATAACTATACACAATAAATAAAAAGAATTAGTGTTTTCTTTTCACTAATTCCTTTTTTTGTTTCTTAACAACATATAAAGCTACACCATCTGAATTATAATTAGGAATCATTTCTCCTGAAGAAAGATCTTTAATTGGAGCTTTAGGTCCAATCACAGTTGCAACTCCTCTATTCATTAAATAATACATTTGATTATAAGCTTCATCAATACTCTCAAAATTTGCATAAAATTCATTTCCAAAATCATCATAGAATTTAATAGAATTCATATACAAATATTTATCTACTTTAGAATTACCATTTTTTTGATATTTACCGTATACAACAGTAACTCCATCAATATATTCTATTTTTGTTATATCTTCGTTGTTTAACATTATAATTGCCTCCGGTTTCTTATTATAACAATATATACTTAATATATTAAGAAGCAAAAGTTTAAGTTTACACTTATAGACAAAAAAAGAAGTAGATTAACTACTTCTTGTTATTATCTAATGCACTAAATAGATTTATCATAAATTTATCTTTTTCTGCATTTTGTTTAGAAATCATAACACCTTTGTATGTAGATAACTCAGCAACATGACCTTCAAGTAAGATTTCAGTTGGCATAATTGTTTCTAACATAACAACGTTTTGATCTTTATAAACAATATATTTTAACTTAACTTCACCATGAACTTGAGTGAACAATAAATCACTTGGTAGTTTTAGTTCATAAGTTTCTGTTTTATTTACAGAATCAGATGATACTAATTCGCCAAGGAATTTACCACTACGTAATGAAGGATAGTAATCGAAATTTAACTTCTTGTAAGCAAGCATGTTATATTTCTTTAATGCTCTTTCCAACTTACGGAACTCATTTTCATTGATGTAATCTAGAATAAATCCTTTCATAAAACGTCCCCCTTATTCCCTAATTACATATAAATTATAGCATCTTAAATAGATACCGTCAAATATCCTCACCCTTGAGAAACAACATATATCCATATATTTTACACATAAAATAATACTTTTACAAGAAAAACTTTTCTTAATAAAAAAAATACATCAATAAATAATGTATCTTTTTTAGTCTATAGATTTACCTATTGGTAACTCTAAATCATGAAAACTATCAAATACATTATAATTAATATTGCTCATAATAACCCCTTCAAATTGCAAAGTATAATAAAATAAAATAGAAAAAAATCAAATTAAAAGGATGATATTAAATCATCCTATTCTTCTTCATCTTCATGTTTCATCTTAATTAATACTTCACGAGGTTTAGACCCATTTTGTGGTCCAATAATTCCTCTTTCTTCTAAGATATCAACAATTCTAGCTGCTCTATTATATCCAAGTCTAAACTTTCTTTGAAGTAGTGATGCACTAACTTTACCAGTTTGAATGCAATAATCAACTATTTCATTATATAGTGGATCATCATCTTCAGTTCCACCTGCAGCAGAACCACCATTATTAACTCCAAATCCACCAGCAGAAGATGCTGTTGTAAAGTTTTCATTATATTGTACCTTTTGTTGTTTAGTTACATAAGATATAACTTTTTCAATTTCTTCATCACTAATGAAGTTACCTTGAATACGTGTTGGATTATTTTGACCCATTGGTTTAAATAACATATCACCTTTACCTAGAAGTTTTTCTGCTCCACCACAATCAAGTATTGTTCTTGAGTCAATTTGAGATGCTACTGCAAATGAAATACGTGATGGAATATTAGCTTTAACTACACCAGTAATTACATCTGTTGATGGTCTTTGTGTTGCAACAATTAAGTGAATACCTGCAGCACGAGCCATTTGTGTAATTCTCATGATTGAATCTTCAACTTCTTTTGAAGCAACAAGCATTAAATCTGCTAACTCATCAATAATTACTAGCCAGTAAGGCATTTTATGATAATTTTCTTCTGGATTAGATTTCATTAGTTTTTCAATCTTTTCATTATAACCAGTTATATTTTTAACTTTTTCTTCTTCAAAAGTTAAATATCTATTTTCCATTTCTTTAACTACATTTTGTAAAGCAACTGATGCTTTCTTAGGATCAGTTACAACTGGACAATAAAGATGAGGTACTCCATTATAGTTTGATAACTCTACCTTTTTAGGGTCTACTAATATAAGTTTAACTTCATCTGGTCTCTTATTAATAAGTAAACTTGCTATAAATGAGTTGATACAAACTGATTTACCTGAACCAGTAGAACCAGCAACTAATAAGTGTGGTGTTTTTGAAAGGTCAAATATCATTGGAACACCATTAATATCTTTACCTAAAGATACAGGTAGTTTCATATTTGGATCTATCATTTCTTTTCTACGTCTTTCAATTACTTCTCTAATTGGAACACCAACTGGATTTCTATTTGGAATTTCAATACCAACTGAAGTCTTACCAGGAATTGGTGCTTCAATTCTAACATCCTTAGCTCCTAAAGCTAAAGCTATTTCTTTAGATAAACCAGTAATCTTAGAAATCTTAGTACCATTCTTAACATGTAACTCGAATTGAGTAACTGTAGGACCAATATTCATATTAACAACTTGAGCTTCAACTTGGAAATCTGATAAAGCACTAACTAAGTTCTTAGAAGTTTGTTTTAATACTTCAGGATTTTCTCCATTCTTTTTGCCAGAGACTCTATTTAATACTTGATCAAGTTCTGGAAGTTTATAATCAGAATTTAAATTAATTATTGGAACTTCTTCAACTGGAGTTTGAGGAACATCAGCTTGCGCATCATTATGGAATTTCTTTAATTCTTCAGCACTATTAATAACTATTCCATTATCCTCTTCTTCCTCTTCTTCAGGAATCATCTTAGATAGACGTTTTTCTTCTTTTTCTTTCATCTTTTCTAAACGTCTTTCTTCTTTTTCTTCTTTAGCTTTACGTTTCTTATCTAATCTTTCTGCTCTTTCTTCTTCAGATTCAGATAAACCATTCTTAATAGCTTCCACTAAATCTGCAATTGAGAAATCAAAGATAAACATAATTGCAAATAACATAAATACTACAAGTAATGCATAAGTACCAGCTACACTTAAAGCTTTAACAAATGCAAATGACATAAGTAATCCAAATGAACCACTACCTATTTCACTAATACCTGTAAAACTATTACTTACAACTGTATTATAAGTATTTATAAAGCCTTCAAATTGATGAGAAAAATCTAATTGCATATTTAAATACTTAATATTCATAAATACTAAGAATGAAATAACAATTAAATATAATCCAACTAATCTAGTACTTAAGAAGTTAGGTAAACTTCCTTGTACAATCATATATATACCTAAAGCAATAAGTTCAATTATTAAAATATTAAAGTAATTACCAAAGAAAAATACAGCACCTGCTTTTATATAAGTACCAACTGGACCAAATACACCTAGTCCAATTACACCAATAAGAACAAATATAACACCTAAGATACCAGCGTTAACGCTATTCTTTTTCTTTTTTCTTCCTCTTTTGGCCATATTATCACCCTACTACAATTATACTATTAAACACAAAAACTTAATAGTTTTATTAACTTATTTAACGTAAAAGAAAAAGAAAATAGATAAACTATTTTCTTACAGGAACTAATTCAGTTTTACCACCCATATATGGTTGTAATACTTTTGGAATTAATACTCTTCCATCTTCTTGATAATTGTTTTCAAGTAAAGCAATTAATCCTCTTGGAGTAGCTACTACAGTATTATTTAAAGTATGTGGATAATAGTTGCCCTTTTCTCCTTTAACTCTAATACCTAATCTTCTAGCTTGAGCATCTCCTAATGTAGAGCATGAACCAACTTCGAAGTATTTTTGTTGTCTTGGACTCCAAGCTTCAATGTCACATGATTTAACTTTAAGGTCTGCAAGATCTCCTGAACAACATTCAAGTTGTCTAACTGGAACATCCCAACTTCTAAATAAATCTACAGTTAATTTCCACATCTTATTGTAAAGATCCATTGAATCTTCTGGTTCACATAAACAAATCATTTCTTGTTTTTCAAATTGATGAACTCTATATAATCCTCTTTCTTCAAGACCATGAGCTCCACCTTCTTTTCTGAAGCATGGTGAGTATGAAGTCATTTGAATTGGTAATTCTTCTTTCTTCAACATTTGTCCTTTGAATTTACCAATCATTGAGTGTTCAGATGTACCAATTAAGTAAAGATCTTCACCTTCAATTTTATACATCATAGCTTCCATTTCAGCAAAACTCATAACACCAGTAACTACATCACTTCTAATCATGAATGGAGGAATAGCATAAGTAAATCCAGCATCAATCATAAAGTCTCTAGCACAAGCAATCATTGCTTCATGAAGACGAGCAATGTCCCCTATTAAGTAGTAGAATCCTTCACCTGAAGTTCTTCCAGCTGCTTCTTTATCTAAACCATTAAAGTTAGCAATAATATCTGCATGATATGGAATTTCATAACTTGGAACTACTGGTTCACCAAACTTTTCTACTTCTACGTTTTCAGAATCATCTTTTCCAACCGGAACAGAATCATCAATAATATTTGGAATAACCATCATTCTCTTTTTAATTTCTTCATCTAATTCAGCTTTAGTTTCTTCATTCTTAGTAATTTCTTCAGCCATTTCTTGAATCTTAGCTTTTATTTCATTTGCTTCATCGATTCTTTTGTCTCTCATTAACATTCCAATTTCACCACTAAGTTTATTCTTTTCAGCTTTTAAGTTATCAGCAGCTAATTGTGCTTCCCTAACTTTAATATCCATTTCATAAACTTCATCTACTAATGGTAATTTTTCATCTTGAAATTTCTTTTTAATATTTTCTTTTACTAAATCTCTATTTTCTCTTATTAATTTAATATCTATCATTATTTATCACCTTTCTTTTTATAAATTTCAAATCTCATTTTTTGTTTAATTTTAGGATACTTTTCATGATCAACTTCTGAATTAAACATGTCTAAAGGTCTTGCTGTAAAATCAACACCTTCTACACATTCAGTTTCATATAATGGTTTATAAATCATCATTTCTTCACCATTTTCTGTATGTCTTGCTGTACCTATAATTTCATATAAATACTTATTTGGATTATTTTTTAATTCTTCTTCCGAGACAGTTTCTCTCTTAAAATGTTGAACTATGTCTCCACTTTTAAAACTATTTTCTTCCATAAAATTCCTCCTAAAAATAAAAAAGAGATAACACATAAGAAAGTGCATAACGCACGGTGCCATCTCTTTATTTAACTTAATTACTTTAACGGGTTAATCCGGATACTATTAATATCACTAATAGGTAGATTCATTTAATTCTTGTTATTCACTTACACCAGCCGTGAACTCTCTTTAAACATTCCTTAAATTACTAGTCCTATGTAATCGCTTTACAGGTTAAATTATATATCAATTAATTATTTTTAGTCAAGTATTCTTTTAATGCTCTCTTTATACCTTTATATGGAAGTATTACACAAGTTCTTCTATTAATTTGTTTATATGTTTCATCAAACACTTGTGCTTCACCAACTAAATCAGCATTAAATTCTTTTTCTTCAAGCATATTATCAAATTCAGTCATATATTCAAGTGCTTCATTAACACTCTTACCAATTAAATTTTTAATCATAATTGATGTTGATGCTGTACTAATAGCACAAGCTTCACCACTAAATTTAATATCTTTAATTACATCATCTTTAATATCAATATATAAATCAATATTATCTATACATGATTCATTTCTTGAATTCTCTTTATAATAACCAGGTACTTCTTCATTTACCTTATTAAAAGGATTAGAATAATTATCTAAAATAATTTCTCTTTTAGTTAAACTATCCATTAAATCATCTCCCTAATTATTTTATCTTTATCTCTAAGTAAATCCACAAACTTATCTACTTCTTTTTGAGTATTATACATATAAAGTGAAGCTCTAACTGTATTATTTACTTTAGTTTCATTCTTTAAGATCTTAGCACAGTGATTACCTGCTCTTACACAAATATTATATTTATCTAAGAAAACCGCAACATCTTGAGGGAATATTCCTTCAACATTAAATGTAACAATTCCAGAATCACTATTACTAATAATATTTACATGAGGTATATCTTTTAATTTATCAATCATATAATTCTTAAGTTCTACTTCATGTTTGTAAATATTTTCTATACCAATATTATTAATATATTTAAGTACAGCTCCAAAACCAATAACACCAGCAATATTTGGAGTACCAGCTTCAAATCTAGTTGGAACATCTTTAAGTTCTACGCAATCAGGTGAATCAAACTTTTCATTCATTCCACCACCATACATTAATGGAACCATTCCTTTTAGTAAATCATATTTGCCATAAAGTACTCCAACTCCAGTTGGCCCCATCATTTTATGTGCACTGAATGCTAAAAAGTCAACATCTAGATCTTTTACATCAGTTTTAATATGAGGAACACTTTGAGCTCCATCTACTACTACTAAAATATTTTTACTATGAGCATATTCAACTATTTCTTTAATTGGTCTTATATCTCCAATTACATTAGTAATATGAGCAAGACTAATTACTTTAGTATTTTCAGTAATACTCTTTTTAACATTTTCTAATGTAATATGTTCAGTATCATCTAAAGGAATAAAATTAACTTTACAACCTGTTTCAGATTGGATTCTAAACCATGGTAATACATTACTTGCATGTTCAGCATAACTAATTAATACTTCATCATTTGAATTTAATCTGTTTTTAAAGTATCCAAAAGCAACTAAGTTTAAGCTTTCAGTAGATCCACTTGTAAAAATGATTTCATTAGTTTCTGCATTAATAAATTTTGCAACAGCTTCTCTTACACCTTCAAATGCCATATCTACTTTTAAACTAATACCATAGTCTCCTCTATGAGCATTAGCAGAATACTTTTCATAGTATTCAGTTGTAGCATCACTCAAACATTTTGGTTTAAGAGTTGTAGCTCCATTATCAAAATAAACTAAATTAGGATTATTTTCTAATATTGGAAAATCTTCTCTATTCATGTTAATTCCTCCTTTTTCAGTATGTATTATAACACATCTCTTTAGAATAAAAAAAGAATGTTAATCATTCTTTTAAATATCATAATTATTTGTAGGTTTACCATCTATTACAGTTAGTTTCTTATTAATTTTAGTATTTACATCTACATAATAAGCTTCATTATCTTTTAAACTATCTGATTTACTAAGTTTAGGTTCTCCATATTCAGTATAATTAATATAATTATATGTTTCATTTCCTACTTTAGTAAAAGTAGTATACTTATCATTTTTAAGTGATACATATATTTGTATTTTATCACCAGGATTATTTGAAGAATGAAAACAAACATATCCTTTAAAATCGCCAATTGACTCTTTAGATAATCCAAGTTCTTCAATATTATAACACTCTTTAGGATTACCAGTTCCAAGTGTACTATCAGCTAAATATTGATTTTCTGCAGCTGTATAAAATTTAGTAACATAATCTTCAAAAGAATATTCATAATTACCATAAGAAGATCCATTAAAAGACCATAATCCCATAAGCATTGTTATAGGTAAAAAAATAAAACTTGTAAATAAAGAAAATAAACGAGAAATTCCAGTTCCATACATCATATTAATCACTCTCCATTTATATTTTATTATATTGAGTATTTATAAACAATAGAACTAAAAAAGATTGGTGTAAACCAATCTATGGAAATATATAATACTATTTTTTTTTACAAATTATTTGTTTCGAACTATTAGAAAAAGTATATATAACTAAAAAATTATTTAAACAATTATTTTTTAAAATAAAAAAGATGACTTAAGTCATCTTTAAAACACTAGAATCCACCGAATGTTTGCATAATAGCAAGTACTAGGATAACCATAACACCAGCACCTGTACAAACAAGCATCTTCATTGTTTGAGCTTCCATCTTATCAAGTCTTGCTTTATAACGAGCTTCTCTTGCTTTTTGTTGTAAAGCAGATACATCTCTAGAGAAAGTAAGTAATTGTTCTTGTTTTCTCTCTTGTTTACCAAGACCTAAACGATATAAAAGTCTCATCATTCTCATTGAATCTCTTACTGGATATTCTTTAGCAAAATCCATATAAGGTTGAATACTAGAGTCACCGGCATTAATCTTTTCAACTAAATCATGTAATCCATCTTGGAAAATCTCTGGAGCATCTCCTAAAGACTTACCTAAAGCAACTGGAACTGTATAGTGTTGAATTAAGATTTCTAAGTTCTTTAAGTAATAAGGTAATTGAGTATCAATTAAGTGTAAGTGACTCTTATAGTAAGATTTTAATTTGAAATATGGAATCTTATAACCTACAAGGAATGCACCAACTACACCAAGTAATGCCATATAATTAAAATTATTTAAAGTAAGAAGCATTACAGCAAATGCATAAATAAATGCAGTTTTAAGTCTAGCATTAAAGAACGAGTCGATATCAACTGCATCTCCATATCTTGCTTTTAAATAAAACTCAAAATCTTTTTCTTTTAATTTTCTAAAGTAGCTAGCATTATCTTCTACGAATTTATTAACACTAAATCCACCAATATATTGAAGAACATAAATAATAATAAATGCAATTATAACAATTTCATAATAAATATTTGTTGATATACTCATATTATTCAACCCCCGTATCTTCATTATAGAATTTTTCACCACTAATGATGAAGAATGTATTAATAAATATTACGGCATGTAATAATACTTGAGTAAGTACACTATTTAGCATTTGTTTATAAGTATCAAGGTTAATTAATACTTGTACTAAGATAATTAAGAAATAAAGTGCAAGTCCGAATCCAACGAACTTCTTATGCGAAACATCTCTATCCATTTTATCTCTATATACACCTTCAACTAGAAGGTCAATATCTAGCATCATATTTTCAAGAGATTGTCCTGAATCCTTAGCACCTTCTTTAGTAATTTGGTTAAATAATTGATGCATATTCTTAACAATATAATAAGGATACTTTTGAGTAAACCACTCTAATGCTTCATCAATAGTACCATTAGCATAAGATTGATCAATCATCTTACAAACATCTGTATAAACAGGTTCTTCTAAGATACCAGAATCTCTAACTCCTTCAAGTGCCTTAACAAATGATTGAGTTGTAGTAAATTCATTAATAACATTTGTACAATATACTTGAATACATTCAAATAAATATTCAGAATAAATTTTATTAGTTTTTAAATATTTTAAATAAGGAACACCCATTGTTGCTATAAAACCATAAATAAGGGCAATTGGAATATTATAGAAATACATATAAGTAATACCAACTGCTCCACCACCAAATATAACTACTTGTTCAGCATATTCACGAGTAGTATATTCATATCCAAGTTGTTTAGCTTTAGCTTGAACTTCTTGATAACTATAAGGAGCATATTTATTATAAATATTTTGAAAACCATTAAATAAAAATTGAGATACAGTTTCACCTTTATCAGAATTTTTACTTGCTCTATATCCCCAAACAAAGAGAATAATTAGAGTAATAAGTGTAATTTCAACTGAAAAATCCATAAATATCTCCTTTCTAATTAAACAACTGCATCACTTGGAGGTGATTGCATAAAACCATTAATTACTGGTTTTGGTAAATTTTCTAAAACTGGTTCTGTATGTGGAACCTCTTCAACTGCTGGTGCTGGAGGTGTATCAACAACCTCATGACTAACATCAGGAGTTACTGGCATACTTTGAATTGTTTGAATAACATTATTTTGTAAATCAGTAACAACATTTGTTGGCGCCTCAGCAGGTGCTTCAGGAATTGGAGCACTAGCTCTTTCAATTTGATTATCTAAAACAGAAGTATCAATTGGTTTAGCTGCAGCTGTTGATATCTCATCTAAAGTATCAATTGCATTGTTGATATCTTGATTGTTATCAACATTATTTTCTACGTTTTCAACAGGTTCAGCATTCAAATTGAATGGATCTTCTTTATTAACTTCACTCTTTGGTGCTTCAACTTGAGGTTGTGTTTGTTCGCTTTCAGTAACCATTCTTGATTCATCAACCTTTTCATCAGCATCCCCAAGTCCAAATGTATCTTGAGGAACTTCAACGTTACCAATTGACATATAATCAATTAAATGTTGAGTTGGATTATGAAGTGTAACTTTTCCATCCATAGTCTTTTTATATAAAATGTTAGATTTTGGTTGTTGTGTTTCATCATCTACATAGAATTCACATACTTCCAAAATCTCTCTTTGGAATCTATTAAGTCTCTTACTAAAGTAACCTTTAACATATATACCAATTTGTACATATCTATGAATAGATGCTAAGAATTGTTCTGTATCTTGACTACTTTCAAGTAGTGAGTACATACGCATTGGAATACTTGAAGCTTTATCAGCATGGATTGTTGATAAGATATGGTGACCAGAAGAAATTGAGTTTCTTACGGCCATAACTGCTTCAGCAGAACGAACTTCGGCTAAAAGAATCCAAATTGGGTTTTGTCTCATGCAGGCTACTAATGCTTCAGTATATGAAGCAATATTATTAGTCTTCATGGCAACTATATCTCTATTAGGATAAATTCTATCTAAGTGTAACTCTAGTGTATCCTCAATACTTATTATCTTTTCATCTTCTTTTGTTTTAGAAGCTAAATACTTAACTAACTCAGTTTTACCTGAACCAGTTTCTCCTGCTACGATGATATTACATCTAGCATGTACACATTGAATTAAAAAGTCATGTATTTGTTCAGTAACATAATCTTCACTAATAAGTTTTTCTTTATTAAGTCTGATCTTAGCAGGTGTCTTACGCATTAAGACAGCTATTCCATTAGTTGCTATTGAATCATGTACGAAATTCATACGTAATTCAGCAGATTCAGCATCTAGAAAAGGATGCGCCATGTTAAATGTTTTACCCATTACGTTAGAACATTGGAAAGCAAGTTTTTCCATAAATGCATTATTAATATTAGGTCTATCAACTTGATAAATACCTTTACTTAAAGTTTTTAACCAAACTTGTCCTCCATTAGAGTAAGACACATCGGTTATATCATCATCATCTAGAAATTCTTGTAAAGGACCAAAGTCCATTTGGTCAAATATTGAATTTAACATAAATTACCCCTTTCTAATAGCTTATATATATTTTAATTTTCTGCAGTTGCTTGTGAATAAATTAAATCTTTTAATCCTTCATTAACAATACTTGGTTCTTCAGGATTTTCTGAATAAGAAGTATTTCTTGGTACTGGATAGAATTTAATATCAAATTCTGTACCACGAGTAGCAATTTCTAACAATTTATAAGTTTCAATTGGTACTGCAAAATATAATAATGTAGGTTCTAATGCACTATCTTCACGAGTATGAGTAAATACATTGTATCCATCTTTATCTACTACCATATATACTTGAATAGATTTAATAAATATATTATTAAATAAAGTCTTATTTCCATCTTCATCTTTCATTGTAAAAGTTGCATAAACATCAATATAATCTCCATCCATAATTGAGCATCCATAAGTGCTATGGAAATCAACTGGTAATCTAAAGATAGTATAGTTATCTTTTAAGTTAGTAAATGGAGTTGAATCAGCAGCATCTAATGAAGTAACTGCAGAACTATAAAAGAAACTATTTTGAGGAATTCTATAACCATCTTTAACATATTTATTATAGATTTGTCCTACTCCTCTTATTAAATTACCACCTTGGCTTGAAAGGAAACTACCAGAAATCTCAACTGGATTTACCTTATCATTAGTAATTTGTTCACCTTCATATATATCAGTATTTGCAAAAAATAAAGTAGTTGGTCTAATAGCATTAGTAACCATATAAGCATATACTTTATATAATACAAATATTGAAATAATAGCTAATATAAAAGTTAATGTATTAGGATTACTAAATATTCTTGCAACATTCTTTTTTAATTTTGTAAAATCCATATTATTACCTCCTATAAACCAGTTGTTAATTGACTAGTAATTATACTTTCTAAATAACTACTTGATACTCTTGTACTATCAGGAGTTCCTTTTTCAGTATAAGCAGCATTGTGTAATACAGGAATTAATTCAATTCCTAATAACTCAGCATCTTTTAATAATAAGAATTTTTCATCATTAACTGAGAATAATAATTGATTTGGATTACCATAATTAGAACCATTCTTCAAAATATTAGCACCAAAGTCATTCTTAACTCCTAATACCCTAATACTTTCAATAAAGCATCCAAATACGATATGATCTTCATTAAATGGATCTTTAGCAGTCATATATAAATCGATATAATCTCCAGGTCTAATTGAGTTTGAATAAGTTTTAGTGCTATCAACAGCTAAACTATAAATAGTATTTCCTTGTTCAATATCTTTAAAAGAAGCATTTGGTAAAGATTCAGGATCCATAATAGAAGAAGAATAAAATAAACTTCCTGCTGGAATGTTGCTATAGTAAGCAACTGCTTTTCCATAAACTTCTTGAGCACTTGTAACTAAATTTCCTGCACTAGTAACATATGATTGAGATATTCTAACATTACCTACATCTCCATCACCTATAATACTTCTAGCAGTTAATTCTTTCTTAGCAAAAGGTATACTTGTTGTAGTAACCGAATTATTAACTCTTATAAAATAACCAAGAACTAGTATTCCGATACATAAAGCAATACCTAAAATTGTAACAACGTTCTTGTTACCAACAAATCTTTTCACAGCTGATTGATTCTTAGCAGCCATAATATCCCTCCATATTCTTATCCTAATATTCTACTATGATAATTATACACACAAAATATTTCTTTTACAATACAACTAGTGATAAAATAAATGTGGTGATTTTATGTTTTTAGAAACAATAAAAAGTTTGGGTAAATTCCTTGGATTATTTATTATTTATGTAATAATTGTAGGTATTACAAACGGATTAACTAATAATCTTTATTTAAATCTTTTAGTACCTGCTCTTTCAATAATATTAATA